>JALOLR010000015.1 GCA_025455885.1 Acidimicrobiales bacterium | reverse complement strand
GATCTCCCAGCCAGTCTCGTTCCCCACATATCCACGATGCCCCGATGGCCTTCGCCAAAGTGGGATCCAGCAGGCCCTTCTGACGACGGCTAGGAAGCCGCGCCTTCCGTCGGCCGAAGAGCCAAGAATCGTATTTTGCCCCGAGACGAGTTCCCCGAAGCCGTCTAACGTGACTCGTCCGTATGCCCGTAGGCCCGGACCGCAGCTCCGAGAGGTGCAGCCATTGGTGCAGCCAGAGCACCCAGCCTGCTGCAGACGCTGGTGGACCTCGGTAGACACAGAGCCCTTGTGACGACCACGCCGACGGTCATTGGCGGACTCTGGTGGACCCCTTCCCTCTAGCTACGGATCAGAAGGTTGGGGGTTCGAGTCCCTCCGAGCGCGCTAGCTGTTTGCTGGTAGAGGTTCACCTGCGACTGGGGCACCCAGCTCCGACGCTCGGCGACTCCCTCACGACCAGTGATTCAGTACCTCAGGTAGGCGTGAGCACGAACTCCGAGCGCCTGCAGAACGAGCGTGAGGGCGTCGGCAAACCGCTCGACGTCGTTCCGGAGCCGAACGTCGGAGGCCCCGACGAGGTCAGCTGATTCTCGAATCAGGTCCGCCTCAGCCCGCATCACAGCACGAAGCAATGGATCGTTCACGGTCTCTCTGCTCACCGCGAACTCGGCCATGCCGCCGGGCCGCAGGATCATCGAGTCTCCAAACGCCATGAACGCCATGAGAAGGTCGTGCCGTTGCTCACCGTAGACGAGTTCGGTGTCGGTCGTCATGCCGCCAGTCTGGTCAGAGCCTGGGACATCGCCAGCCGATGACGGACTGTGCAGCGAGCACCCTCAAGCTCGCCGGTAGCGGCTGGCGAGGTACTCGTCGACCCAGTTCCTGGAGCTGCGCCACTCTCCATCTGCACCCCGCACCGCCTGCAACCGCCCGCGATTGGCCGCAGTGCGCAGCGCCGGTGCCGCGATCTCGTCGTTGGCCAGAGCGGCAAGCGGCACAAGGCGCGCCGGGCCGGCGACGGCACCTCGCGGCTCGGTCGACCTCGACGGCCTGAATGTTCGCTCATCGCGCACTCAACTGTACCGAACACTTCTGCCACGTGTTCGCTGCTGGGGGACCCAACCCGACCGAACGACAACTACAACGCTGTGACGCCCTCCTCGTCGCCCGGATCGGAGAGTCGTCTGGTGCAGCCAAAGGTGCAGCCAGACCACCCGGCCACCAGCGAACTGCCGTGGACGACACTGGAGAACCCTGACCGATTCGCCATACGGTTGTGGGCGCAGGCGGACGGCGGTGGACGTAGCGCATCTGCCCACGGATCAGAAGGTTGGGGGTTCGAGTCCCTCCGAGCGCGCCGGACAAGTGCTGGTGGAGAGGGTGATGCCTCGAGGTGTCACCCTCTCGGCGTTCTGGGGATTCCATCCGAGCTCCATCGGCGACGAGCACGAGTGCCCCCGACCGCGTCGCCTCCGCGGGGTGCCTCCCCCGAGATCTCGGGATATGACGGTTCTCGGGGCCGGGTTGCAGCTTGGCTGCACCGGCCCTCGCCTCTGGCTGAGGGGCCCGTCGCCGTCGAGGACTCATGTCCCCACCGACGGCGGCAATACTTGCGCCTCGAGGCAGCGAGAGACGGGTCCATGAGCTTGCCCCCACCACCGAGCGGCCATCCCGGCCCCCGTCGGCCAGCCGCGCCGCGGCAGGCAGCACCCACCCCCAAGTCGGGTGCTTCACCTACACCTTCCCGGGCCGATGGGATCAGCACGGCGACAAGCCAAGCCCTGACCGACGCACCCAAGCCCTACCGGTTCGATCCCGAGACCCTGCGCCGCTGGCGCAACCCCGCGGTCTTCGTCGTGGCCGTGGCGGTCCTCCTCGCCAGGCGGGTCTCCCTCCTGTTGCGCCCCGTCTTCGTACTCGAGGACGGCCCGATCTTCTTCGGTGAACAGATCAACGAGGGGTTTCGGCCCTTCGAGATCTTCAACGGCGGCATCTACGTGGGACAGCGGGCTGTGTCACTCCTGACATCGGTCCTTCCGCTCCCGTTGCAGCCGAGGAGTTACTACCTGGCGGCATGCCTCCTCGCCGTCCTGCCACTCATGTTCTTGCTCGGTGAGCGATGCGGTCCTCTGCTCGGGCCTTGGCGTTGGCGAGCCGCTCTCGTCCTCGTCCTCGTCGTGGCTCCGAGCACCGCCTCGATCCAGGGGACGCTGGCGTACCTGCACTGGTGGTGGATCGTTCCGGCTCTCGTCATCGTCGCATCGAGACCGACCACTCGACGATGGTCCAACGTCGCAGAGTTCGCCTTCCTCCTCGTGATGGGTCTGTCGGGGTTCGGGGCGCTCTTCGTCATCCCCACTGCGCTCTGGGGGTGCTTCCGGTTCCGGGAGCGCGTTGCGTTCGTGCGTCTCGGCATCGTGGTTGTCAGCTCGGCGATAGCCGTCTGGGTGCTTGTCGCTTCCGGCCGCGACAACGGGCCCCGTCAGCTGAGCGACCTGGTGACCACGGCTCCCTACATCGTCAACCGGCTCGTCGGCGCAGCAACAGTGCTCGGGCAGGAGACCGTTGTGAGCCACTGGAGCTCGGACGCCAGGCCCTACTTCATCGTCGTCGGGATCCTGTTCCTCGCAACGAGCGTTGTCGTCGCAGCGACCGATTGGCGGGGCCCCTCACCGTGGTGGCTGCTCGGCGCCTCGGTGCTGGCCGGCGCAGCCTTCTTCTCGGTGAGCTGGGTTGAGATCGAGGCGTCGCAGATGGGTTTCCCGTACCAGGAGCGCTACTTCGCAGGGGTGACCCTCGTGCTGCTGTTGATACTTTTCAGAGCTGCGGCCACCTCGCCTCTGGCTGCTGCAAGGACCGCTGCTTCCGTCGCCTTGGTGGCCTGTGCCATCGGGGTGGTGAACGATGTGAAGCTTCCACAGTGGGAGGCCCAACCGGGCAGCGTGACGATCGAGGACCTTCAGCGCTGTCTCGCAGAGAAGCAGCAGGATGTCTGCGAGCTCTCCGGGTTTCCTGCCGACTGGCGCATCTGGATCGACGTCGACCGCTAGACGTTGGGTACTCCCCGGCTGCGAAATCGCGGTCGATGCGGTCCTGCAGTTGGCCCCTGGGGTGAACGCATGGGTCGACATCGGTCAGGCTGCCGAGAACGGTCGGGGTTCGAGTCCCGCCGAGCGCTCGCAGGCGCAGGGGGTCGCGTCAGCGCTCCAACGCGGCGCGGTCCCACCCGGCGGTCGTCGCCGCCGCCTCGTAGGTGGACTGCAGGAACTCGAGCAGCACGGCATCGGGATCCGCGGCGGTGCGCACGACCTCGTAGGGCAGCACGAACTCGACGAGCTCGTCGTCCCACCTAGCCTCCGACGGCCCGATCGTTCGCTTCCGGTAGCCGGGCGGCTCCGGGTAGGCGTACGCGTAGAACACGCCCTCCTCGGCGGGGCCGCCGGGCCAGTAGCCGCAGCTCGACACCTCGTGGGAGTACGCCTCGAGCATGACGTGCGGTCCGCAGTTCGGCGCCCCGCCCGGGTGCGGAGGTGCGGTCCGCCCCGAGAAGCGTGTGTAGGCGAGGTCGAGCGCCCCCCAGAAGAAGTGGATCGGGCTCGCCTTGCCCACGAACCGACTGCGGAACACCTTGAACACCCGCTCCATCTCGACGAGGGCGAGCCAGAACCGGTGCACCGCCGCCGGGTCGTAGCGCGCGTGCTCACGATCGTCGGGGAAGGGGATCGCCCCGGGGATCTCCACGGGCACCGGCCAGATGTCGGTGGCCACACCGACATCGCCGAGCAGCGCCATCAACCGCTCGTGGAAGTCGGCCACGGTGCGGTCCTCGAGCGCCAGCCCGGCCCGATCACCTTCGGTGGTCGTGATCTCGAGCTCGTGGGCGACGAGGTCGAGGTCGATCTGGAACGTCGGCCCGGTCGGGTGCGGCATCGGCGACGTGGTCATCCCGCGGGCGGTCAGGTACAGCGGGACGTTCCACCAGTGGTTCGCCAGCGGCTCGTTGGCCAGGCGCACCTTGCCGATCACCTGCAGGTAGAGCTGGAGCGTGTCGCGGGTCGGGATCCACGCCTCGGTCGGGAGAGCTGGCCACATCGTGGGACTCCTCGTTCGGTTCGGCGGCACGCTAGCCCGACCGATGGTCGAGCCCGCCCCCTCGGGCGCTCACCCCGCCGTACTGATCGCCCCGTCACGGGGGTACGTGAGGGCCCGGCTCCGCGAACCAGGAGGACGTCATGGCCGAGATCAACAGGGCAACCCAGACCGACCGCATCAGTCGAGCGGACCGCACGACGGAGAGCTCCGCCGACGTCGAAGAGCACGACACCACCCACACCGCCGACGCCACCGACACCGCGGCGCGGCTGACCGCCGCGATCGCGGGTGGCGTGGCGACCGTCGTCGGACTCGTGGCCCTCATACGGATCGACTGGGCCGACGGCATCGACTCCGCAGCCGTCGACGTGGCCGGGATGGCGTTCACACCCACCATCGCCATCGCCACGACGATCTTCGGGCTGATCGCCCTCGCCGCCGGAGCCGCCGCCGACCGGGCATCGAAGCTCGTGGTCGGCGTTCTGCTCGTGTGCGTCGGCGTGGGCATCCTCATCGCCGGAGACGACCGGGCGAACTGGGACCTCGAGACCGGCCACGGGTGGATGGGCGTGGTCGTCGGCGGTGTGCTGATCGCCGCCGGCCTGGCGTTGCGGGACCGTTGGTCCAGCCGTCGCACCGTCCGCGGCTACCAGCACCGGGCCTGACCTCCCGCACCCGGTGCGGGCGCCGGACATCCGGCCGAGGCAGCGGCTTCCACCGCCCACCGGCGCACCGGGCCGGGGGCTCGCAGCCCGTCAGGAGACCGGCGTCGCGAAGGTCCTCTCGTAGGCCACCAACGTCTCGTCGAGCCAGTTGCGGCCCGAGAGCCGCACGGTGACCGCCGGCCCCCCGTCGTCGACGAACTCCAGCACCCCGAACTGGCCGAAGCCCGGGAAGGCCCCCTCGCTGTAGGGCCCGCCCTTGACGTTCCCGGGCCGGTCGAGGGCGGCGGTGTGGAACACCGGGAACCCGGCACCGCCGGTGGTCGAGTAGTCGCTGTTGGAGCCGTCGTCGACGGCCAACATGTGGGCGTCCCCGCTCAGCATCACCAGGTTGTCGATCCCCTCCACGGCGATGGCCTCGGCGATCTCGGTCCGCTCGGCCGGCTGACCGGTCCAGTTGTCCGATCCCGGCTTCGCCGGGCCGATCCACGGCACCGAGTTCACCCACACCACCACCGCGTGGGTCCTGCTCGCCGTCCGGAGCTCGTCGAGCAGCCAGGCCTTCTGGGCTGCGCCCAGCATCGTGTCGGCCGTGCGCTCCGAGCGCTGATCGGTCATGACGAAGCGGACCCTGCCGATCGTGAACGCCTGGTTGATGGGGGTGTCGCCGTCGGTGACCGGGTAATGGGGCACCGAGACCCGGTAGGCCTCACGTGACGCGGCCCGACCGACGAAGGAGGCGTCGGCATCGTTCGGGCCGTAGTCGTGGTCGTCCCAGACGTAGGCCACCGGCGCCTGGCGGGCCAGGGCCGACTGGGCCGGGGTGGACAGAGCCACTCCGTAGGCGTCGACGAACTCCTCCGGGTCGGTGCTGTCGATGTTGCCGTAGTGCAGGTCACCGAGGGCCAGGTGGAACAGCGGGTCGATGGCCCGGATGGTGTCGAAGACCGCCACGTTGGAGCCGGTCCGGGCGCACGCCGACGCCGTCACCGTGAACGAGAGAGCGCCGTCCACCGGGGTCGAGAACTCCCCGAACCCCCGCCCCCGGTCGGGTTCGCCGTCCACGACCACCCGGTAACGGTGCTCGGCCCCCGGGCGCAGGCCGTCGACGCGCAGGCTCACCATGCGGTACTCGTCGGGCGTCACCGACTCGCTGGCGACCACCGGCCCTCCGCCCGGGTCCACCTCCAGGCGCGCCGAGGTGGCGCCCTCCACGATGCGGGCCGTGACGGTGACGCCGGTGGGGGACAGCGCCCCGGACCACACCCACTCGACGCGGTCGACCGGGATGTCCGGCGCCACGCTCTCCTCGTGGGTGGGGCCGAAGAAGTGCTCGTGCACGGTGTTGGCCCCCGCCCACGACCCACCGATCAGCACCGTCGCCAGCACCGCGAGGCCCACGATCTCCCGGGGGCTCCGCCGGTGCTGCCAGCTCAGCCACAGCAGCACCGCCGGGACCATCAGCGCCAGGGTGAGGGCCAGGGCGACCCCGGGGACGTACTGGAGGGCGGCGAAGATCCCGGCCCCCGCCGCCGCCACCGCGATGAGCAGCGCGCCCACCCCCTCCCACCGCCAGGCCAGCAGCGCCCCCACCGACATCAGCGCGGTGAGGGCGTACTGCACGTTCTGTTGCACCGGGACCCCGAGCCCGTAGTCGGAGGTGTCCGCGGGCAGCTCGATCCGCAGGGCCATCAGCCCCAGCCCGATCGTCGCCGCGAACGCGGTGACCCGGGCCGCGAAGCTGAGCGCGTCGTGGGCGTCGGGATGGATGGGGATCGCGCCCAGGATCGGGCCGTGGTAGGGCGCGGCCGACCACGGACACCCGTTGCAGTGGGTGTGGGAGGTCTCCCGGCTCACCAACCACTGGGTCGCCCCGACCGCGACCAGCCCCAGGAGCGCCCCGCCGACGATGTCGGTGGCGAGGGTGCCGTCGTCGATCCGGTGGAGCCCGGCGGCGACGGCCAGGGTGCCGAGGCCGACGCGGAGCGGCAGGATGATCCAGGTGCGCTCGAAGAGCACCGCCAGGGCCAGGGGCGCCAGCCCGGCGAACACGACGACCAGGAACATCGGGAGGCTGGGGTAGGTGTCCACCGACCCGAACGCCGACGCGCGGGCCTGGTGGGCCTGGGCCACGAGCGGGCGCAGGGCCACCACCACCAGGGCCCCGACGAGGATCGACGCCACGTAGTTCACGACCACGACCCGACACCGGTAGGCGAGCAGGACCGTCACCGCGGCCAGGCCGAGGGCGATCCAGTCCTCCCCCGCCGGCACCAGGAAGGCCACCGAGTCGAGCACCCCCAGCGAGTCCACCCACCCGGCCACCCGTTCGTTGAACCGCTCCGCGTTCTCGGGCGACCAGGCCACGAAGGCGGTGGTGGCCGCCATCACCGCCGCGCTCCAGACCACGAACGCCGTCGTGGTCCAGTGCGGTCGGGCCGAGCGGTCCTCGGGCAGCGAGGTGGAGCCGAGCGGGGAGCGGAGCAGGACACCCCGGGCCCAGGGGGGCGGTTGCGGCCAGGTGACGGCGACGACGAGCGCAGTGACCCCGAACCCGACGCCGAGCAGCGACGCCACTGCGGCCAGGGCCAACAGCCACGCCTCGCCCTCGACGTACCCGCCGGACCTGGTGAAGTTCCCGATCGACCCGATCAGGACGTACAACGCGGCGGCGATCGAGGTCGCGGCGATCATCACGTACACCGGCCGGGGCCGGAGCCCCAGGGTGCCGCTGGGGGGTCGGCCCAGCGTCTCGTCGACGATGGAGGCGGCCGCGATCCGGGCTCGCCGCACCCTCGTCGCCTTGGCCCGCGAGCGGGCGATCTCGTTGGCCTCGCCCAGGATCCAGACCACCAGGCCGACGGTCATGAGGGCGGGGACGAACAGCTGCAGCCGATCGAGGCCGAGCACGCCGGCCATCTCGAGGCGCCGGTCGGCGCGACGGGTCGGCGCAGTGGTCACGACGTCGCCTCCACGTCGTGCACGACCACGATCCCGAGGTCCCCGTCGACGGTGACCTCGTGCCCGGCCAGCAGCGAGGTGGCCCCCGGCACGTTCAACACGGCGGGGAGCCCCAGCTCGCGGGCCAGGATGGCGGCGTGGGAGAGCGGACCGCCCCGGTCGAGCACGAGGGCCCCGGCCCGCACGAACAGCGGCGACCAGGACGGGTCCGTCGCCTCGGCCACCAGGACCGCGTCCGGTGCCAGCTCCTCGTCGGGTGAGGTGACCACCTGGACGCGGCCGCGGAACCGTCCTGCGCTGGCCGCCCACCCCTCGACCTGCCGGCCGACGGGTGCGACGTCGGCCTCCCGGGTGGGCCGCCCCGTGAACCGGGCCGGCAGCGGGCCCTCCTGTTCGTAGCGGGTCCGCCAACGGCTCCGCCGGCGCACGACGTCGGGAGGCACGGCGGTCCCCGCGAGCAGGGCCCGGCGCAACTCCGGAACCGTCAGGAGGTCGACCTCGCCGGGATCGTCGAGTGCGCCCGATCCGACGAGCCGACGACCGATCTCGAGGTGGACCCGGCGCACCTCGCCGCCGAGGGCGAGGAGCGCGGCCTTGGCCTGCTCCCGGCGGGCCAGCCGGTCGGCGGCGTCGGCCGCCAGGCGACGCATGGCCCGGAGGCGGAAACGCGACAGGGCGGCCCCGTCGTTCCAGCGCTCCGATCCCTCCACCACCGCCCGCACGTCGGTGAGCGGGAGCTCCTGCGCTCCGGGAGGCCCGGGGGCCCGGGGGCCCGGGGGCCGGCGGCCGAGCTCGGCCCAGGTGGGCCCGGCGAAGACCGCCGCGCTGGCCTCGTCGTCGACGGGGGCGCCGACCCCGCCCCACGCCACCATCCGATCGGTGGCCCGCTGCGCCTCGGACCCGTCGAAGTACCGTCCGAGCATCGTCTCCAGCCGGCGGTGGGTGGCGGTGGCGTCGGTGGCCACCCCGAGCTCCGCGGTCATGCCCCGTCCCGCCAGGTCGAGGAGCCGGAGGTGGTAGGCCAGCAGGCCGCGGCCGTCGAAGTCTCCGAGATCGGGTCGCCCGGCGAGGACGGCGCCGATGGCCTCGACGATCGTCACCGCCTCGGCGGCGTACCGGGAGCGGGCCTGCAGGACCCGCAGGTCGTGGAGGAGCGACCGCAGCCGCCGACGGGGACGTGCCGGGCCCGCGGCGACCGGTACGGACGAGGCCCGCGCACCGAAGTACTGCGCCTCGAGGTCGCCGGCCACCGAGCCCGAAAGGGTGCCGGCCATGCCCTGGAGTCGGGCGAAGTCCATGGCCGCCCTCCCCCGCACCCGCCGAAGGAGGGCACCGCCGTCGGCCAGGTCGGGAGGGAGCAGACCGAGGTCGTCGAGCAGGCGCCGGAGGGACTCCTCGACCAGGTGGGAGTCGACGGTCCACAGCAGCGGCGACAGGACGCCCGGGAGCATCTCCCCGATGCCGGCGGTGGTCAGGTCCAACCGTTCGATCAGGTCGGGCGGGTCGTCGAAGCCGTCACCGTCGGCGGATCCGGTGACGGTGATGGGGCGGGCCTGCACGAGCCAGACCCGCTCGCCGTCCCAGGCCCACTCCACGTCCTGGGCGCAGCCGGCGCGAGCCTCCACCGCCAGCGCGAGGTCGAGGGCCTCCTCCACCTCGGGTGCGACGCCCTCACGGGGCCCGGACCGGGGCAGGACCGCGGCCGCCGGGGTGCGGCGCCCGGACACCAGCGACTCGGCCAGCCCCTGGACCGCCTCGACCCTCGCCTTCGAGGGGTAGTCGCCGGGGTCGACGGTGAACACCACCCCCGCCCGCACCGCGGGGACCATCCTCATCACCACCGCAGCCATGGCCGCGGCCTCGTCACCGATCCCGAAGCTCCGCCGGTAGGCCCGCGGGGCGGGGTGCCAGAGCGACGCGAAGACCGCCTTCACCGCGTCGAGGACCTCGTCGGCGTCGCCGGCCTCGACGTCGAGCACCGAGTGGTACTGCCCCGCGAACGAGGACCGCTCGAGGTCCTCGACCGTCGCCGAGGACCGAACGGCGAGCGGGGCCCCGTCGCCGACGCGTCGGGCCATGGCGACGATGGCGGCGGCGTCCCGCGGGTCGAACGGCACGGCCTCGAACGTCGAGTCGATCTGCTCCGCCGACACGTCGGCGCCGGCGCGGAGGGAGTCCATCAACGCTGCGAGCGCGGTGTGGGCGACGAAGCGGCGATACGTCGCGATCGTGACCGCGCCCGTGGTGGGCACCGGGAAGCCCCAACCGACCAGACGGTCGAGCGCGGCGCCCTTCCCGCCCAGCAGGTCCGGGTCGACGCGGCCGTCGAGGACCACCGCCGCGGTGTCGCGGCCGGTGCCTGCGGCGTCGGCGGCGTCAGGCCCGGGTGGGTTCGCGGTCATGGTCCTCGCCGGTCAGGCCGTCCCGGTACGCCGCCACCGCACGGTCGGCGACGTCCTCGGTGCGCTCACCGGCCACCACCGCCCGCGCCGCCATCCACCGCACGAGGTCGGCCCGCAACGCCACCGGCACCCGACCCACGAAGGTGCGGATCAACAGCACCGCCCCGATGGCCGCGACGGCGCCGAACACCGCGGCCAGGTCGGATTCGCCCTCATCCACCGCGCCGGCGACCCCGACGGCGCACAGCACCAGCGTCGCGGCGAGCATCGCCCGGTCGAACATCGTCGGTCTCATGTGGGTCTCCCCTTCTCGGCACCCTCACTCATCACACGCCCGCCACGCTCCCGGAAGGGCCGGAGGTCACCGCGGGTCACGCGGGTCGGCGCCCACCCCGGTCAGCTGGACTCCCAGCGTTCGGCCTGGGTCCGCAGCCAGCCTTCCTCCCAGAAGCTGACGGCGCCACCTCGGTCCAACAGGTCGCGGTGCGCTGTCGCCATCAGCGTCGCCAACCGGAGGTCGTGGGGAGCGACGGCCTCGACCGCCTCACCGAGGCGGATGGCGACGACGGCGTCGCCGCGCGCCAACGCGGCCTCGGCCCGGTCGAGCACGGTCCCGGTTCCCAGCGCATCGACCAGCTCGGCGAACGCCGCGGGAGCGGGATCGGGGTACAGCTCGGTGGTCGACGCCAGCTTGAACCAGCCGACGTACTCCTCCCAGAAGGTGCGCACCGCCCACGACACCTTGCCGTAGCCCTGGCCCACCCGCAGCTCCGGGGGCAGCTCGATCTCCCTCATGAGCGTCCACACGTCCACCCCGGCGTTGAACCCCTCCAGCGCCCTGGTGTGCACGTAGTCGACGGCCTTGTCCAGCCGTTCGAGGGACGCCTCGATGAGGTCGGCGCCGACGATCGGCTCGTAGCGACCGGTGACCAGCATCTCGGGGCGCAACTCGCGCACCAGTCGGTTGGTGGCCGCCTGGGGCTCCACGAACCGGTAGCGGTCGCCGCGGATGGTGTTGACGTTCGGGAAGTGCGGGAACAGCGGGCCGAACAGGTTGGAGACCAGCGCGATCCGGTGCTCGGGCAACCACACGATGCAGCAGTCGACGGTCTCGCCCACCGCGGCGTAGAGCTCGATGCGCAGGCCGTCGACGTTCAACACCAGACGGTCGTCGAAGAGGATGTCGGGCTCCGGCTCGGCCTGGGTCATCGACACCCCGGGGTTCTCCTCGTGGATGCGCCGCGCCTCCGTGCCGAGCATGTCGAACCAGATGCCGGCGGTGCGCATGCGCAGCCCCTGGATGCGCTTGTCGTCGCGCTGACAGGCCGGGTTGTTGGCCTGGGCGACGTAGGTGGTGCCCGGCTCCTTGAACAGGTCGACGCCGCCCACGTGGTCGACGTGGGCCTGGGTGGTGATGATGTGGTGGGTCGGACCGGGACGCACGGCGTCGAACACCCGCTTGTGATGGGGCGCCTCGTAGCCCATGCCCGTGTTCACGATCACCCGTCCCGTGTCGGTCAACACCATGTAGGCCGCGGTGTTGCCCCCCGACCGGTAGACGAGTCCGTCGACGATCGGATGGGCGGGGTCGTCGTAGACCGGGGTCAGCAGCTCGCGGCCCGGGCGGGTGTCGATCAGGTGATCGACCTGTTCGGAGATGTTCACAGGACCTCGATCCGTACGTTCGGGAAGGCGTCGAGGTAGGCCCCGAAGTGGGAGCGCACCTCCTCGGGGGTGGTGGAGAAGTCGCCGCGCAGGTCGTAGACGACACGACCCCCCTTCTCGCGGGGGTGGGCGGCCTGGTAGGCCCCGATCTCACCGCGGGCGGTGTCGGTGAGCTCGATGCCGGCCGCGTCGTAGATCCGCTGGAGGGTGCCCATCTCGTCGGCCATGTACTCGTGGAAGAACACGTCCACCGTTCGCTGCTCAGGAAACAGATGCCGATCCCGGAGCGACGAGTCGAGGAGCCGACCGATGCGATCGGTCCAGTAGTCGCGGTACCACTCCGGGTTGGTCGACCGGTAGGCGGTGCGGGCGCCGTACGTCAGCATGGTGATGGTCGACTGCACCACCGCCACCGGGTCGCGGTGGGTGACCACGATGGTGGCATCGGGGAACGTCGCCATGAGTGGACCGATGTTCTCCAGATGCTGGGGCGACTTCAGCACCCAGCGCTCCCGGGGCCGGTACCACTGGAGGATCTGCAGCACCGTCTTCATGTAGGCGTAGTGCGGCGTCTGGTCGTGGGCCAGGTAGTGGTCGCGCCAGCGTGGCGTCCGAGCCACCCATTCGATGTTGTAGTTCGAGAAGTCCGGGGCCATGAGCTCGTTCTCCTCGTGCACGTGGTCCGGCTCCATGGGGTGCATGGCGGCGATGAACGGCGCCCCGGCCTGCATGGCCTCCCAGGCCTGCTGGCAGCGGGTCCAGCGCGGATCGACCCCGTCGGGGCCGACCGACTCGCGGGGGTCGGGCACGGGCTCGTAGCTCTCCCACAGCGGCATCGACCGGAAGCGCGAGTCCGAGGCCAGGAGGTTCACCAGGTTGGTGGTGCCCGAGCGGGGCAGCCCGACCACGATCACCGGCTTGACGATCTCGACATCGAGGATCTCGGGTTGGCGTCGAAGCAGGTCGTGGATACGAAGACGATTCGCCGCATAACGGGCGCAGTCGCCGAACATGAGCAGACGACCCAGGCCGGTGCGCTCGGGGTCGGCGTCCATCTCCGAGAGCTGCACGTCGAGGCGCTCGCGGAAGTCGTCGGGGCCGAAGTCGTCGAGGCCGGTGGCGGCGACGGCCGCCTCGCACACGGCGTCGACGCTGAGCTCGGTGCGCACGGTCTCGCCGTACTCGAGGCCCATCCGTTGGACGTCGTTGAGCACCGGTTCGGCCAGGTCGTCGATGCGGATCTCGGTCACGGCGTCCTCCTCACAACGCCAGGTAGCCGCCGTCGACGGCGAAGGCCGTGCCGGTGGTGAACGCCGACGGCTCCGTGCACAGGAACAACACGACGGCGGCGACCTCCTCCGGTGTGCCCATGCGGCGCATGGCCTGCTTGGCCAGCTCCCCGTCGAGCATCTCCGGGAACGGCTTCATCGGGGCGGTCATGGGCGTGTCGATGAGGCCGGGGGCGACGGCGTTCACCCGGATGCCGTCGTCGACCCAGTGCAGGGCCAGGTTCCGGGTCAGGGCCAGCAGCGCTGCCTTCGACGACGAGTAGCCGGGCACGATGGTCGTCGCCCGGTACGACATCATCGACACCAGGTTCACCACGGACGCTCCCCCGCCCATGGTGCTGCGGGCCAGCGCCTCCCGGGATCGCACGGTGAGCCGCTGGGCGCCCTCGACGTTCATGGCCAGCGACGCCGAGAAGCCCTCCGGCGACCACTCGTCGAGGCCGTCGGGGAAGTTGGCCCCGGCATTGTTGACGAGCACGTCGAGCACGTCGAACGACGACGCCAGCTCGTCGACGGCCGCGGCATCGCGCATCTCCAGGCGACGGAAGGTGAAGGCGGAGAGGTCGGTGTCGTAGTCGTCGGCCGAGGGCCGCGTGCCGGTGACGGTGACCGTGGCCCCGGCGTCGGCGAACGCGGCGGCCACGGCGTGGCCGATCCCGCTCGTCCCGCCCGTGACCAGCACGGAGGCCCCGGTGAAGTCGAAGCGCACCGCGTTGGTCATCGGTGGTCCCCCATGGTGATCATCA
This sequence comes from Acidimicrobiales bacterium, assembly GCA_025455885.1. Taxonomy (NCBI): domain Bacteria; kingdom Bacillati; phylum Actinomycetota; class Acidimicrobiia; order Acidimicrobiales; species Acidimicrobiales bacterium. The sequence continues at coordinate 100,214 of JALOLR010000015.1, read as the reverse complement.
CTTTGCCGCAGTCCTTCGACCCCTCCAGGACGGCGAGGCCGGCGCCGAACTCCTCGAGACCGAGCGTGTGGGTGACGAGGCCGGACAGGTCCCGCCGTTCGAGCAGTTCGATGGCGTCCTCGAAGCGCTCCGGGTACTCCATCGACCCTCGGATGGTGAACTGCTTCATCAGGACGTTCACGTAGTTGGTGGGCACGGGGCGGTAGTGCAGCGCCACGACCACCAGTCGACCGTCGACCCGCCCGTGCTGGAGCACGTCGCCGATCACCCGGTCGGCCCCCGACGCCTCGATGTACACGTCGGTGGCCGGCGTGGGCCCGAACATGAACGGGGTCGTGCCGTGGATGCGCTTCAGCTCCTCCCACACGTCGACCACGCCCGGATCGAGCACGTGGGCGGCACCGACCGTGCGGGCCAGCTCGAGGCGGGCCGGGCTGAGGTCGACGGCCACGACGTCGTCGACCCCCCGGTCGGCGAGCGTGGCCAACGCCATGAGGCCGATGGGCCCGCAGCCGAACACGACGACCTTCTCCCCGGGCCGGGCCTCGGACTGGTTGACGGCCTGCATGCCCACAGCGAGCGGCTCGGCGAGGGCTGCGGTCGTGAGCGCCATGTCGTCGGGCACCGCGAAGAGGCGGCGCCCGCTCGCGGCGTCCGGCACGTGCAGCAGCGGGGTGAGGCCCCCCTGGGGGCCGCCGGTCCCCATCGGGCCGTCACCGGCGTCCGACGGGCACACGACGACGCGGTCGCCGACCGCCACGTCCACGACGTCGTCGCCCACCCACTCGACCACCCCGGCCATCTCGTGCCCCAGCGGGATCGGGTGGCCGGGGGTCATCCCCATGTGGATGTAGGACACGTCGGTGCCGCAGATGCCGCATGCGGCGATGCGCACCAGCGCGTCGCGGGGGCCGGGGACGGGTTCGGGGACGTCGTCGAGGCGCCAGTCGTCGGCGCCGTGCAACATGATCTGCTTCATCGTCGGTTCGTCTCCTGGCGGACGGGTCAGGGCCGCGCCCGGATCGGCGCGAGGTCCCCCACGAACACGTCGGACTGTACGGCCTCCACTGCGACCGGGTGACGGCCCGGCCATGCGGTGGGCCGTGCGGTGGGCCGTGCGGTGGGCGACGGGGCGCCGATCCAATAGTCTCTGGCTGTGCGACTGGAGATCACTCGACGGGCCGACCTGGCGACCCGGGCGCTGCTGGCCCTGGCCGGCGCCGGCGAACGACGCAAGGGCGCCCAGCTCGCCGCCGAGCTCGACGCCTCCGCAGGCTTCCTCGCCCAGGCCATGACCCCGCTGGTCGACGCCGGCTGGGTCCGGTCCGAGCCGGGACCCACCGGCGGCTACCGCCTCGCCGTCAGCCTCGACGACGTCTCGGTGCTCGACGTCATCGAGGCAGTCGAAGGGGAGACCGAGGTCACCCGCTGCGTCCTGGAGGACCGTCCGTGCGCCGGCGGAGGCCAGTGCGCCCTGCACGTGCCCTGGTCCCGGGCCCGCACACAGCTGCTCGACGAGCTGGCCGCCACCGCGCTCTCGACCGTGGGCTCGTCCGTCGCCTCCCCGGCGATGGTTCGGCGGCGGAGCCCACGGTGACCACCGCGGCGCGCGGACCGGCTGTGCACGACGGCGAGGCGCCCGCCACGCGCTCCGTGCTGCGCGCCGTGGCCGTCCCCACCGAGCACGGGGGGTGGGGGTTGTCCGGCGAGCCGGTCCTGCTCGGGCTCCTGGTGGCGCCCAGCGTGGCGGGCGTGATGGTGGGTGTCGCCACGGTGCTGGCCTTCGTCGTGCGCACGCCGCTGAAGGTCGTGCTCGTCGACCGGCACCGTCACCGTCACCGTGACCGCACCCGGGTGGCCCGCCGCGTCGTGGCCGTCGAGGGCGCCGTCCTCGTCGCCGTGGTCGCCGCGGCGACCGTGCTCGCCGGTCCCCGGATCTGGTGGCCGCTCGCCGTTGCCGCGCCGCTCGTCGTCCTGGAGCTGTGGTTCGACATGCGGTCGCGTGGCCGCCGTCTCGTCCCCGAGCTCGCCGGGGCGGTCGGGGTCAGCGCCGCCGCCGCCGTGATCGTCCTCGCCGGCGACGGCTCCGCAGCGGTCGCGCTCGGGGTCTGGCTCGTCCTCGCCGCCCGGAGCATCTCCTCGATCCCCCACGTCCGCGCCCGCATCGCCCGACTGCACCACCGTTCGGCGGCGCGCTCCACCCTGGTCCTCGCCGACGGCGTGGCCGCGCTGGCGGCGCTGGCCGCGGTCGCCCTCGATCGCGGGTTCCTGGTCGGCGCCGCAGCCGTCCTCGTCCTCGTCGTCGTCCAGTGGGCCACCGACGGGAGGGAGATGCCGGTGACGGTCGTCGGGATCGGCCAGACGATCGGCGGGCTGCTCGTCGTCGTGGCGACGGCGATCGGCGCCGCGCTCGCCTGAGCCCATCCGCCCGCACGGACCAGGGACGTTCGTCCGGTACCCGGTGCTCAGTCGGGCAGGCGGTAGCTGTCCCGGTCGCTCTCGCGTGGCTGGCGTCCGGTGCGCAGCGGCGAGAGGGGTGCATCGACGAGGAGGGTCCGGCGCCACGACGAGGAGAGCCCGATCGCCGTGGCCCGCCATGCGACCAGCGCAGGGTCGTCGTGCTGGGCGGCCTCGTACTCGGCCCAGGCCTCCCAGGAGGGCACGGCCCACAACAGGATCGCCTCGGCGTCGTTGCACATGGCCGTCGTCCAGGCGCCGACGAGCTGCCACCCGAACGGTTCGTGGACGGGCGCGGCGTCGTGGCGCACCCGCTCGAGCAGCTCCGAGGCGGTGCCCTGCGGGACCTTCACGACCTCGTGGGCGTACAGCTCGCCGCGGACGCTCGCCGCGCAGAGCTCGTCGATCGTGGCGGTCCAGGGCGCCGGGACCAGGATGCGGTCCACGCCACCGCGGCGGAACGAGGCGGCCCGCGCCCACCAGTCGGCCAGGGCCGGGTCCTGCAGCGTGGGGTGCCCGAACTCGTGCCGGAAGGAGGCAGCCAGGCCGTCGAAGCCGTCCTCCTCCCACAGGTTCACGACCTCCGGCCAACGTCCCGTCGATCCGACCGTGCCCCAGACGCCGTAGCAGAGCTGGTTGCGCTCCGCCTGGCCGATCGGCGACCAGTTGGCGGTCATGTGGTGCATGTAGTTGGCCCGGTTGTGGCCGATGATGTCGATGAACTCGTGGATGTAGACCTTGTCGTTGGCCATCGGCCCAGCCCCCCGTACGGATCGAGATGGGGGGAGTATGGCCCGACCCCGAAGGGCCGGGCCGACGACGCCGCGGCGTCAGACGTGGCTCAGGCGGCCACCTTCATGAGCCGGGCGAGGTTCCCACCCATGATCTTGGCCTGGTCGTCCTGGGGCAGCCCGTCGAGCTCGTCGACCCAGGTGACGGGGTCGAAGAGGCCTTCGGGGTGCGGGTAGTCGGACCCGAAGACCACGTTGTCGACCCCCACCAGCTCGATGAGGCCCTTCGGGTCCTCCTCGTGGAACGGGTGGATGGCGATCGCCCGCTTGAGGGTCTCGATCGGATCCTCCTCGAAGGCCTTGGGCGAGCGCTCGTAGACCTTCTCCATGCGCTTCACCAGCGGGCGCACCCACGAGCTGCCGTTCTCGACCGGCATGAAGCGGATGTCGGGGAAGCGGATGGCCAGACCGTGGCCGATGATCGAGGTGACCACGTCGCTGATGCCGCGGTAGTCGGCCCGAAGGATCAGGTCGAACGGGGTGGCCTGGTTGGCGAAGGGGAGGAACTCGTCGCCGGAGGCTCCGGTCCACTCGTTCTGGTACCGCTGCTGACCGTCGTCGGAGGCGTGCATGCCGACGAGGATCCCGGCCTTCTGGACCCGCTCCCAGAACGGGTCGTACTCGGGGAGGGCGAACGAACGCCGACGACCGTTGCGGTCGGGCACGGGCGCGGGACGGATGAGCACGACCTTGGCACCGTGCTCGAGCACCCACTCGAGCTCGCGGATGGCCTCGTCGACGATGTTCATGGCGATGACCGGCGTGGCGAAGATGCGGTCGTCGAAGTTGAAGGTCCACTCCTCGGCCATCCACCGGTTGAGGGCGTGCACCACGACGTGGGTGGCCTCGGCGTCGTCGGCCATCCGCTCCTCGAGGAGGCTGGCCAGGGTCGGCCACATCAGCGCCCGGTCGATGCTCAACTCGTCCATCAGCTGCACCCGCGGCTCGGGCGAGAAGTAGGCGTCGGGCGCCACGATGTACTTGGGCGGCGGCGCCGGTTCGATGTCGCCGGCCTTGGTCTTGGACGAGGGGTTCTTCAGGCGGAACTCGAGCTCCTGGGCCCCGGGGGGCGCCACCTTGTTGAAGGTCGGGTTCGGGATGTAGTCGCTGATCTTGTTCTTGACGGCGATCTTGGTGCGCCCGTTGACCTGCACGTACTTGATGAGGCCGTCGTACTCGGGCGGGAGATACCGCGTGAACGCCTCGGTCGTCTCGTACATGTGGTTGTCGGCATCGAAGACCGGGAAGTCGAGCTTTCGGGACACCTGGCACATCCTTCGTCGGGGTCGGCGACCGTCGTCGTGTGAGTGACGCTCATGTTAGATTCGTCGGGCGCCGCTGGCAAGGCGGGCCGTGGGGCCGGGTCGGGCCGGTGCCGGTCGGGCCGGTCCCGGTCGCGAGGCCGTTCCGGGTCAGATCCGGTAGACCCGCTCGGCGGTCCCGGCGAAGAGCTGGTCGCGTGACCCCTCGTCGAGCCCCGAGGTGATCTCGGCGAAGGCGGTGTAGAGCTCGTCGAAGGTGCCGTGGAGGCCGTCCACGGGGAAGTTGCCGGCGAACAGGCAGCGGCCGGGACCGAACAGCTCGACGGTGGGCTCGATCCACGGTCGGAGGACCTCGGCGCGCATCGAGCCGAGGGGCATCGCCAGCCCGGAGAGCTTGCACACCACGCGCTCCCCCAGGTCGGCCAGCGCCGCCATGCCCGTCGCCCAGAGGGCGCGTTCGTCGGCAGCGTCGGACCGGGGCCAGCCGGCGTGCTCGACGACCACGACGAGGTCGTCGACCACGGCCAGGGCGTCGGCGGCCGCCCGGAGCTGGTCGGGGTGGGCCATCAGCTCGAACACCAGGCCCCGGTCGCGCAACGCCTCGAGGACCCCGGCGTCGGGCACCGGGTCGGCGGCCTGCCCCATGGGACGCACGCCCCGGAAGCGGGGCGCCGCCATCTGCCGGTCGATCAGCGCCACCGCCTCGGCCACCGTCGCGGTGGCGACGACGCCGCCGATGAGGGCGTCGGGGTGGCCATCGACCTCGGCCCGGGCGTCGAGCTCGAGGGTCTCGTCGACGGACTGCACGCCGGTCGCGGCGGCGACGTTGACGATCTTCTCGACGTTCCATCCCGCGGACTCGGCCAGGTAGGTGGTCACGTCGAAGCGGCGGGCCATGCCGGAGGTGTCGCCCATGCCGAGCTCGAGCCCCCCGGAGAGGTAGGGGTACCAGTCGGCGCGCGCCGGGTCCCACAGGTGGACGTGCGCGTCGACGATGCGCGGCGGCCGGGTCGTCGGGCTCATCGCATCACGCTCCCGTCCCGGCCGGGGCCGCACCGGCGATCTCGCGCAGGGCCCCGTCGAGCCACTCCGGGACGGCGGGACCCCCGAAGGTGACGCTGCCCCCGGGGCGGGGATGGCTGCGCAGTCCGAACCAGCCCGGGCCGACCACCAGCTCGGCACCCGACAACGCCCCCGCGTCGGGGTCACCGACCAGGTGGGCGATGACCTCGGCAAGCGTCGGCTCGGCGCCGGGGACGGGGGTCTCGACAGCCACCGCGACGGCGGCGACACGCCCGGCGGTGGCCCCCGAGGCGGCCCGGGACAGCTGCGCCGCCGCCTGCGCCCGGCTGCGCCCCCCGGCGGTGCAGGCGTCGACGAGGGTGACCAGTCGCACCGACCGCCCGGTCGTCGCGGCGAGGTCGGCCACGGCGCGGGCCCACCCGGCGTCGGAACGGATGTCCCCGACGAGTCCGGCGTGCTCGGCCAACGTGGTCTCCCACCCCTCCCCCGTCGCGCCCGCCGGCCGGGACACGACGGGGAGGACGGCCACCGCGTCGATCGGACCGGCGGCCTCGACGACGGAGGCCAGCGACGCCGCCGCACCGGCGAACCCGGCCCCGGGCTCCGGGGCGCGGACCACGTGCGCGGTCACCCCCCGGGCGGCCAGCGCCGCCGTCACCGACCCGGCCAGCGCCCGGTCGCCGTCGACGACGACGCACGAGCGACCCGGCCCGGACGCCCCCTCACGCGCCGCCGACCCGTCGAAGAGCCCGGCGAACCGGGGTGCGCTCCCACCGGTGCTGGCCTGGGCGGCTTCGGCCGGACCGAGGGCGTCGCGGGTGACGGCGTCGAGCACGGCACCGACGTCGGCCACGTCGGCGGTGCGTACCGCCTCGACCAGCCGGGGCCCGTCGACGATCGCGACCTCCGAGCCCCCGGCGAAGACCACCCGACCCCGGGTCCAGGCCGAGGCGTCGTCGAGGAGGTAGGCGGCGGTCGGCCCGAGCCGGTCGGGGTCGGGCATCGACGCCATCGCGATCCCCCCCGAGGGGGCCGGCCCCGACGAACCCTGCGCCGGGGCGCGTCGGCCGAGGGCGGCGGTCACCATCCGGGTCATGGCGATCGGTGACATTGCGTTCACCACGACACCCGGCGGGACCTGCGGACCGAGCTGCCAGGTGAGCGAGGCCACGGCCCGCTTGGCGCAGCCGTACGCGCCGGTGTCGGCCATCCGCCACCCGGACCCGGACGTCACCCCCAGCACGCGGCCGTGCCCCGCCTCGGCCATGATCGGCAGCGCCGCCGAGAGCACGTTGAGGTGGCCGCCGAGGTGCACGGAGAGCACGTCGGCCCAGTCCTGGTCCGCGCCACCGGCGAACGACGTGGGCCGGCTGATGCCGGCCACGTTGACCACCGCGTCGAGCCGGCCGAACTCCGCGAGCAGCCCGGCGAAGAGCTCGGCCACCGCCGCCCCGTCGGTGACCGACGCCGACGACGCCCGGGCCGATCCGCCGGAGGCGACGATGCGCCCGGCGGTGGTCTCCTCCGGCGGCGGGAGGGCCTCGGTGCCGTCGAGCGACATCAACGGGTCGAGCGTGACGACGTGGTCGCCCCGCCGACCCAGCTCCTCGGCGACCGCCGCGCCGATGCCGGCACCCCCGCCGGTGACGACCACGACCCGCGGTCGGTCACCGGCCACCGTGGTCCTCCCCGTCCCGCCGGGCGGTCGCCACGAGCGGGCGGCCAGGCGTCACGGCGCCACGGCCGCGGTGTCGAGCTCGAGGCCGGCGAGGTCGCCGTCGGCCAGCCAGCGCTCGAGGAGCTCGCGGTAGGCGAAGTAGTCACCGAGACCGCGACCGAAGTTGCCGTTGCGGGGGTTCATGGCCTCGGGGTGGCCCTCGTTGTTGATCCGCGACGGCGTGCACGCCGACATCACGGCGCTGGCGTCGACGAAGGAGCCGACGATGCCGGCGACCCAGTCGGCCTCGGCGTCGGCGCTCACGTCGAAGGCGGTCACTTCGCGCCGGTCGAGCGTGGCCACCACCTCGGCCACGAACGCCGCGCCGAGCACGGCGAGCTGGGTGTAGTTGACGGTGACCACGGCCTGCTGGCCGGGGGCCGGCATGATGAACAGGTTCGGGAAGCCCCGGCTCATCATCCCGAAGAGGCTGGCCCCGCCCTCGCCCCACTTCCGGGCGAGGGTCACCCCACCACGGCCGACGACCTCGTGGCCGGCCCGGCGGAACACCGGGGTGACCTCGGCCTCGAAGCCGGTGCCGTACACGAGGAGGTCGACGTCGAACTGGTGCCCGTCGACCACGGGCCCGGCCTCGGTGATGCGGTCGAAGCCACCGGGGCAGTCGACGAGGGTCACGTTGGCCTCGTTGAGCACGTCGAGGTACTCGTCGTGGAAGCACGGCCGCTTGCAGATGTAGCGGTACCAGGGCTTCACGGCCTCGGCGACGGCAGGGTCGGCGATCACCTCCTCCACGCGGCGGCGGTGCTCCTCCATGATCTCGAGGTCCAGCTCCTCGGCGCGCCGGACGAACTCCTCGACGCTCACCTCGGGCGGCCGGGGGAGGCGCTGGGGTGCGGCGTAGTGGTGGGTCCAACCGTCGTCCACGAGATCCCGGTCGACGGCGCGGCCGAGCATGATCGCCTGGAAGTTGTCCATCCGGGCCTGTTGCCAGCCAGGCTCGAGGGTGTCGGCGAAGTCGGGCGGGGTCGGGCGATTGCCCCGGACGCCGATGGCCGACGGGGTGCGCTGGAACACGTAGAGGTGCTTCGCAGCGGCGGCCAGCGCCTTGGCGCACTGGATGCCGGTGGCGCCCGTGCCGACGAGACCGACCACCCGGTCGCGCAGCTCCGTGAGCGGCTCGTCCGGTCCGCCCCCGGTGACCCGGTAGTCCCAGCGGGCGGTGTGGAACGACGGCCCGGCGAAGCGCTCCATGCCCTCGATGGCCGGGAGCTTCAACAGGTTGAGGATGCCGACAGCGAGCACGTAGTACCGGCACGTCACCTCGTCGCCGCGGTCGGTGCGGACCCGCCACCGGCCGGCCGACTCGTCCCACTCCGCCCGGGTCACCCCGGTGTGGAAGAGGGCGTCGGCCACGAGGTCGTAGCGCTCGGCGACCGCCTCGAGATGGCGGAGGATCTCGCCCCCTGAGGCGTAGCGCTCGGTCGGGACGTAGCCGAGCTCCTCGAGCAGCGGGAGGTAGATGTACGACTCGACGTCGCACATCACCCCCGGGTAGCGGTTCCAGTACCAGGTGCCGCCCACGCCACCGGCCTGGTCGATGATGCGGATCCTGCCGATGCCCTTCTCCCGGAGTCGGGCCCCGGCCACGAGCCCGGCGATCCCGCCGCCGACGATGACGACGTCGACGTCGTCGGTGACCGGGTCACGGTCGACGTGAGGGGTGAACGGGTCGTCGCGGAAGGCGGCGAAGGTCGCGTCGGTGGCCAGGTCGCGGATGTCCGACCGTCCCGGCACCAGCCGCTTGTCCCGCTCGGCCAGGTACCGGGCCCGGACGGCCTCCGGGTCACGGTCCACGCCATCGGAGCCCACCGTCATCCACCTTCCCCCGAGCTCCCGCCGTCGGCCGGCGGGTGTGACACCACTGTCAGAAAGGTAGCCCGGCTCGCAGGGCCCCCGCCGGGGTCCGACCTCGGGCCGCTCGACCTCGGGGTCGACGGACCGCAGTCCGACACCTCCCATCGCACACGGTGCGCGGACCACCCGTCGGGAGCCGTCCGCGGCGATCCGGCTGGCGTACGTTGCGGGGACGAAGGCGGCGCACGACACGCCACAGGGCGCGACGGACGGGGGGACGATGACCGAGCGACGCATCGAGCTGGCGCTGAAGGACAGCTCGGCGCCGGCCGCGCCGGCCCCGTACCGGCGAGGCGCGCCGAACGTCGTCGTCATCGTCCTCGACGACCTCGGGTTCGCGCAGCTCGGCTGCTACGGCTCGAACATCGACACCCCCAACATCGACCGGCTCGCGTCGCGGGGGCTGCGCTTCACGAACTTCCACACCACCGCCGTGTGCTCCCCCACCCGGGCGTGCCTGCTCACCGGGCGCAACCACCACCGCGTCGGGATGGGGATGCTCCCCGACCTCCCGGTCAACTACCCCGGCTACACGGGCGTGTTCCCCGACGGCGCCGGCACGATCGCCGAGGTCCTGCGCGCCGAGGGCTACGCCACGACCGCCATCGGCAAGTGGCACCTCGTCCCACGGGACCGGCGGGCGACCGGGCCCTACGACATGTGGCCGTCGGGCCTCGGGTTCGACCGCTACTACGGGTTCCTCAACGGCGAGACCAACCAGTGGACACCCAACCTGATCCGTGACCACCACCACGTCGAACCACCGGCCACGCCCGACGAGGGCTACCACCTCGACGCCGATCTCGCCGACGAGGCCATCGCGCGGTTGCGCGACCTCCGACTGCACGACCCGGATCGCCCGTTCCTCCTCTGGTACGCCACCGGCTCGCCGCACGCCCCCCACCAGGCACCCCCCGAGTGGATCGAGCGCTACCGCGGCCGTTTCGACGACGGCTGGGACGTCTGGCGCTCCGAGACCCTGGCCCGCCAGAAGGCGCTCGGCGTCGTCGCCGAGGACACCGAGCTCCCCGACCGCCCCGAGTGGATCGAGGCGTGGGCCGACATCGACCCCGCGCGGCGACGCCTCTACGCCCGGATGATGGAGGTCTTCGCCGGCTTCCTCAGCCACACCGACCACCACATCGGCCGCGTGCTCGACCACCTCGATCGCTCCGGCCTGGCCGAGAACACCGTCGTCGTGCTCGTGTCCGACAACGGCTGCTCGGCCGAGGGCGGGCCGAACGGCTCGTGGAACCAGCTGCGCCACTACATCTCGGACCTCCCCGACGATCTCGACCGGGAGCTCGAGCACCTCGACGACCTCGGTGGGTTCCGTTCGAGCGGGCACTACCCGTGGGGATGGGCGCTGGCCGGCAACACGCCGTTCCGGCGGTGGAAGCGCTACACGTTCGAGGGCGGGGTGCGCGACCCGATGATCGTGTCCTTCCCCGGCCGCATCGGCGACCCGGGCGGGGTGCGTCACCAGTACGTCCACGCCGTCGACGTGCCGACGACCCTGCTCGACCTGGTGGGCGTCGTGCCCCCCGCCGAGCTCCGTGGCGTGCCCCAGATGAGCCTCGACGGCGTGGCCGTGACCAGCGTGCTCGACGACGCCCGGGCCCCCGACCCCCGCCGCTCGCAGTACTACGAGTGCTGGGGCAGCCGAGCGATGTACGTCGACGGTTGGAAGGCCGTCACGAACCACGTGAACCAGCTCACCGCCGCGGAGCGCGACGCCATCCCCGGCAGCGACGACTTCGCCGGGGACGAGTGGCAGCTGTTCCACAGCGCCGTCGACCCGAACGAGCGCCACGACCTCGCCGCCGAGCACCCCGAGAAGCTCGCCGAGCTCGTCGCGGCGTGGCACGACGCCGCCGAACGCAACCAGGTGCTCCCCCTCGACGACAGCCGCGACAACCGGATCGGGCAGCTCCACCTGCCGTGGATGAACTTCCGGGGCACCCACCGGTTCGTCCCCGGCGACAAGGTCCACGAGTCGAACGGGCCGCTCCTCATGGGCGGGTTCCGGATGACGGCCACCTTCGACGAGGCCCTCTCCGCCGCCGACGCCGGCGTGCTGTGCGAGCAGGGGGATCGGCTGGCGGGGTGGGCCTGGTACCTCACCGGCGGAGAGGTCCGCTGGGTGCTGGCCTTCGACGGCCGCGAGCACGGCATCTCGTCACCGATCCCCACCGGAGCGCGACTGCTGGCCGTCGACGCCACCCCGCGCGCCGTAGGAGGTTTCGACCTCACCCTCACCGCCGGCGACGGTGCCGGACCGGTGACCAGCGCCGAGGCGGTGCTGCCGATCGCCTTCCCCTCCGCCATCGCCCCCGACGGTGCGTTCCTCACCGTCGGCTACGGCCGACCCTTCCCGGTCACCGACGACTACGAGCCGCCGTTCCCGGCACCGTCGTCGCTGGCCGGCGTACGGATCGACGTCGGTCCGCCCCCGCCGCTCGACCTCGCCACGGAGCTCGAGGCCGTCATGCGCCACCAGTGACCACGACCACCCGCCGGACCGTCCACGGGCGGACCCGGGACGCGCTCAGGCCGAGCGCACGGTGGCCACGAGCCCCCCGTCGACGAGGACGTCGGTGCCGGTCACGAACGACGCCACCGGCGAGAGCAGGAAGGCCACCACCCCTGCGACCTCCTCCGGCCTGCCCAACCGGGGGAACGGTGTCTGCTCGAGCATCGCCCGCATGGCCGGCTGCCCCTCGAGCTCGGCGCGGCCCATCGGGGTGTCGATCGAGCCCGGCGACACCGAGTTGAGGCGCGCTCCCCGCGACGCCCAGTCGGCGGCGCGGCGGCGGACGAGATCCAATACGCCGTACTTCGCCAGGCCGTAGGCGAAGCCGGGATCCTGGCCCTCGCCGAGCAGGGCCAGGAAGCGCTCACGAGCATCGTCGGCCAGCGGGTCGGCCAGAACGACCCGGGACGCGTCGTCGACCGCCGGCGCCACGAGGTGCGCGGCCATCGACGAGAACAGCACCGCCGACCCGCCCTCGGCCATCACCGGCCCGAACGCCTCGACGAGCAACGCCGATCCGTGGAGGTCCACGTCGAACACCCGCCCGGCGTCGGCCATCGTCGGGGAGATGCCGGCGGCGTGCACCAGGTGGTGCACCTCACCCAGCCCAGCCGCCCGCTCCGCGAGGGCCTCCACGTCGGAGCGGTCGGCGATGTCGACGCGGGCGACCACGTCCCCGGACCCGACCGTGTCGGCCCGGGGTGCCTCCCGGTCGGCCCGCAGCACCACGTCGCACCGCTCGCGCAGCACCTCGACGCACGCCGCGCCCATGCCGCTCGACGCCCCGGTGACCACCCCGACGACCGTCATCGCCCACCCCCTGGCGCGCTCGGCGCCGACCGGGACCCTACCGAAGCCCTCAGGTCGAGGGCAGGCCGACGACGTAGGCCGTGCGGCCGTCGACGATCGCCGCGGCCCGCTCCTCGACGTAGCGGGTGGAGCCCTCGTGGGTGAAGACGTAGAAGCGTCCGTCGAGGATCGCCTCCGCCACCCGTGCCGCCACGTCCGACGCGCCGGGCTGCCCCGGTGCCGGCTCGGCCGCCTCGGCGTCGGCGGGCAGCCCGAGACGGCTGGGCACGTACCCCGGGCACAGCACGCTCACCCCCACCGGTGCCCCCACCGCGGCGAGCTCGTGGGACAGGGCCTCGGAGACCCCGAACACGGCTTGCTTCGAAGCCACGTAGGGGCCCAGCGACGGCAGCGCCGCCACGCCGGCCATCGACGACGTGTTCACGATGTGGGCCGGTCGGCCCGCCTCGACGAGCACCGGGACGAAGGCCCGGATGCCGTGCACCACGCCCCAGAAGTTCACGTCCATCACGCGGTGCCAGTCCTCGAGGGTCAGCTCCCAGCTGGGGCCCATGGCCAGCGCGCCGGCGTTGTTGCAGACGATCTCGACGCGTCCGAACCGTTCGAGCGTGGCCGCGGCCAGGGCGTCGACCGAGGCCGGGTCGGTCACGTCGGTGACCACGGCGTGCACGTCGGCACCGCCGTCCGCGAGCGTGCCGGTCATCCGCCGGAGCCGCGCCTCGTCGAGATCGGCGAGCACCACCGACGCCCCGTCGGCGGCGAAGCGCTCGGCGAGGGCGAAGCCGATACCGCTGGCCGCCCCCGTCACGACCGCCACCGCGCCCTCGATCGACCCGATCATCGTGGTCCCCCTCCCCGCCGCCCGCGAGGCGACGTCGGGTCGATCCTGCCACGCCCGCGGGCCTCTCGGACGTGCGAGGGTTTGACCGCCGCGTGCCAGCCGGCACCGCCGAGACCACCGAGGAGCGGAGCTGTGCCCGACGTCGAGGTGCTCCCCGTGGAGCCCCACATCACCATGATCCGCCTCAACCGCCCGGAACGGTTGAACGCCATCGACTTCCCGCTCGTCGCCGACCTGCACGACGCCCTCGACACGGTCGCGGCCGACGTGGACGCCAAGGTCGTGATCCTCACCGGTGCCGGCCGGGGCTTCTGCGCAGGACTCGACCTCAAGGACTTCGGCTCGCCTCCCGCGCCCGGCGAGCACCGCCACGTCCACAGCGGGGTCGACGCCCAGACGTTCATGTCGAACCTCACGGTGCACATGCGCGACCTGCCCCAGGTGATCGTGGCCGCCGTCAACGGGCCCGCCTTCGGCGGAGGCCTGGCTCTGGCCTGCGCGGCGGACATCCGGGTCGCGTCGAGCTCCGCCCGGTTCTGCTCGGCGTTCATCCGCACCGGTCTCTCCGGCACCGACATCGGCATCACGTACCTGTTGCCGCGACTCATCGGCAACGCCCGGGCGTTCGACCTGATCCTCACCGGACGTGACATCGACGCCGCGGAGGCGCTGCAGATGGGCCTCGTGTCGAGGGTGGTGGCCGACGACGAGCTCGACGAGCTGGCCCTCGACTACGCCCGCCGGATGGCCGGGTACACGAGCACGGGCCTGCGCACCACCAAGGAGGTGCTCTGGCACAACACCGAGGCCCCCAGCCTGGCGAGTGCCCTCGCCCTCGAGATCCGCAACCAGAACCTGCTCAACCACGCGCCCGACGTGCAGGAGTTCATGGCGCGATACCGGCAGCGCACCACCGGCTCGTCCTGAGGCCGCCGCTCAGTCGGTGGTGAAGCAGCCGTCGAGGAAGGCCTCGAAGCCCTCGGGGTCGGCGAGGATGCGCAGGTGGCCGCGGTCGTCGCGGCTGACGTCGAGCGAAGGGCAGAAGAACCCGCCGGCCGGGGTGAAGAAGTGCGGCGATCCGATCACCCCGCGCTCCACACCCTCCGCGTGGTCGGCGCGCACCGAGTCCGGATCGACGTCGTCGGGCCCCAGGCCCACCTCCACGCCGACCTCGCCGAGCACCTCCGGGTCGGCCGATGTCGACACCCTCCTCGAAGAGCAGGTCGCGCAGCCGGAGGCTCACCTGCTCGCCGGCCTCGAGACCGGACCGGTAGGCAGCCGCGGCGAGGGCCATCGCCGGCAGCGACGTCGCCGGAAAGCTCTCCTCCCGGAACCCGACGAACAGCGCCGGCGCCACCTGGCGGCGGATGTCGTCCACCTCCTCGGCGATGAAGTGGGCGTCGAGGGGTTCTCCGTTGACGACCTCGAGGGGCCACGACCTGACGAGGAGCCGGACGTCGTCGTGGCCCGTCGCGGCACGGTGCTCGACGAAGCGGCGCAGCCCGACATGGGTGAACGGGCACCCCACGTCGGCGAAGACCTCGATGACCGTCCCCATCTGCTCACCTCCTGATCGGCGTGCTCCGGCAGGCCCGCCCCGGGGGCCACCTTGCCACGCCGGATCGCCGACGCCGCCCGACCCCTAGCATCGCCGGCGTGACGACCTTCACGCCCTACCGGGTCGACGTCGCCGACGCCGACCTCCACGACCTCCGCGACCGGCTCCGGCGCACCCGCTTCCCGAACACCATCACCGGTTCGGGCTGGGATGCGGGCACCGACCTCGACTACCTGCGCGAACTGGTGACCTACTGGATCGACGGCTTCGACTGGCGGGCCCAGGAGGCGCGGATCAACGCCTTCGAGCAGTTCACGACCACGATCGACGACCAGAACATCCACTTCGTCCACGCCCGGTCCCCCGAACCGGACGCCCTCCCGCTGCTCCTCGTGCACGGGTGGCCCGGTTCGATCGTGGAGTTCCTCGACGTGCTCGGCCCCCTCACCGACCCGGTCGCCCACGGCGGCGACGCGGCCGACGCCTTCCACGTGGTCGCACCGTCGTTGCCCGGCTACACGTTCTCCGGGCCGACCCACGAAGCCGGGTGGCACCCCCGTCGCATCGCCGGCGCCTTCGTCGAGATCATGGCCGCTCTCGGCCACGACCGCTACGGCGCGCAGGGGGGCGACTGGGGATCGATCGTGACCGCCAACGTGGCCGATCTCGCCCCGGAGCAGGTGGTCGGCCTCCACCTCAACTTCGTCGTGGCCCGCCCGCCGAAGGACGACCCCGCGCCGCTCTCCGACGCCGACCAGGAGACCCTGGCGGCGATGGCCCGGTGGCGCCGTGACGAGGCCGGCTACCAGGAGATCCAGGGCACGAAGCCCCAGAGCCTGGGCTACGGGCTCGAGGACTCTCCGGCCGGGCTGGCGGCCTGGATCGTCGAGAAGTTCCGGACGTGGAGCGACTGCGACGGCGACGTCGAACGGTCCTTCACCAAGGACCAGCTCCTCACCAACGTGACCGCCTACTGGGCCACCGCCACCGCCACGTCGTCGACCAGGCTGTACCGGGAGATGCGCCTCGCCGGACGGGAAGCCATGCCGAGTGGCTTCGTCGGGGTGCCCACGGGCATCACCGACTTCGCCGGCGAGATCACCCGGATGCCCCGGAGCTGGGTCGAGTCGTCCTACAACGTGGTGCGCTGGACCGAGCAGCCCCGGGGCGGGCACTTCGCGGCGATGGAGGTCCCCGACCTGTTCGTCGAGGAGGTCCGGGCCTTCTTCGCGCCGCTGCGGTCCTGAGGGCGGACCCGACGACGCCACCGACTCCGTCCCCGCCAACGCCCCGCAACCACCCCGATCCGCAACCACCCCCAGCCAGGAGCAACCGTGAGCCGCATCCAGTCCGAACGCCGCATCGAGTACGCCGGGTCCGTGCACGACGAGCGCGAGATCGAGGCCGTCGTCGAGGTCCTGCGCGGCGGGCCCACCGCGCTGCGCATCGGCAAGAACGTCAAGGCCATGGAGCGGCGGGTGGCCGAGCTGTTCGCCAAGCGACGCGGTGTCATGTGCAACTCGGGCAGCTCGGCCCTCTACCTCGCCGTGGAGGTGCTCGACCTCGAGCCCGGCGACGAGATCGTCACCAGCGCCGTCACGTTCTCCACCGACATCGCCCCGATGGTGCGCCGCGGCGTCGTGCCCGCCTTCGTCGACGTCACCCCCGACACCTTCCAGATCGACGTCGAGGCCATCGAGGCGATGGTGACCCCTAGGACGAAGGCCATCCTCGCCCCGAACCTCATCGGCAACGCCCCCGACTGGGACGTCATCCGCACCATCGCCGACCGCCACGACCTCGTCGTGGTCGAGGACTCCTGCGACGCCCTCGGCCAGACCCTCCGGGGCACGCCGACGGGCGCCCGCGCCGACATCTCGCTCACCAGCTTCGCCCTCTCCCACATCATCACCGCCGCCGGCACGGGGGGCATGGTGTGCTTCGACGACGACGCCATGGCCGACAAGGCCCTGCTGTTCCGCCGCTGGGGCCGGCGCTCGGAACTGCAGCTCTTCGGCTCCCAGAAGGGCAAGGTCGACCGCTTCTTCAGCGCCATCGACGACGGGCTGGAGTACGACAACCTGTTCATCTTCGACGAGAACGGCTGGAACTTCGAGCCGTCGGAGCTCTCCGCTGCGTTCGGCCTGGTGCAGCTCGACAAGCTCTCCGACAACCTGGCTCGCCGGCAACGCAGCTTCGCCATCACCAGCTCCCACTTCGCCCGCTGGCCGGAGCTGTTCACCCTCCCCCGCCTCACCGACGGCGTGGAGACGGGCTGGCACATGTTCCCGATCATCATCGACGCCGCCTCGGGCATCGACCGGTCGGAGTACCAACAGTGGATGGAGCGCAACGGCATCGACACCCGCATGGTGTGGACGGGCAACGTGACCCGCCAGCCGATGCTGCGGGGCAGGGAGTTCCGGGTGCCCCTGGGCGGGCTGCCCAACGCCGACCGGGTCATGGAGTGGGGGCTCATCCTGCCCAACAACCACTCGCTGGACGACGACGACTGCAACTACATCGGCGAGACCACCGAGGCGTTCCTCGCCGAGAAGGGGCTGATCTGATGCCCGATCGCTTCCGGGGTCGCCGGGCGGTGGTCACCGGATCGAGCCGCGGCATCGGGGCGGCCATCGCCGAGCGGTTGGCCGCCGAGGGCGCTGACGTGGTCCTCACCGCGCGCACCCTCGACCACCACGAGACCCTCGCCGGCAGCCTCACCGAGACCGCCGATCGCCTGGCCCGCTACGGCACCACCGTGGGGATCGTCGTGGCCGACCTCACCGATCCCGAGGACCGCCTGCGGGTGATCCCCGAGGCGGCCGAGGTGCTGGGCGGGCCGGTCGAGATCCTCGTCAACAACGCCGCCGCGTCGATCCAGGCCCCGCTGACCGGGTTCTCGGTGAAGCGCCGGAACATCATGTTCGAAGTCAACGTGAACGCTCCGCTCGACCTCGCCCTGGCCGCCGTGCCGGCGATGGTCGACGCCGGCGAGGGGTGGATCGTGAACCTGTCGAGCGGGAGCGCCCGGCACTGGGAGGGCCCCCCGTTCGACGTGGGCCCGGCGGGACCGCGCACGGCGGCGTACGGCGCGTCGAAGGCTGCGCTCAACCGGATCAGCAACGGCCTCGCCGCCGAGCTGTACGGCACGGGCATACGGGTCAACACGGTCGAGCCCAGGGCCGCGGTCCTCAGCGAGGGAGCAGCGGCCCTCGTCGGATCGACCCTGCGCCCGGACCAGATCGAGTCGATGGAGGAGATGGTGGAGGGGACCGTCGTGCTGTGCGACTGCGACGCGGACGTCACCGGGCGCACGACCGTCAGCCTCGACAACATCGCCGAGTGGGGTCTCGCCGTCCACGACCTCGACGGCTCGCCCCGCTGACCACCGACGGGGCCCCGAGCACCTAGCGTCACCGCCGGACGCGAGACGGAGGCGACGATGGGCACGACGACGATGGCGGAGTCCGACTCCAAGGAGCTCCTGGCCTCCTACGGGCTCGAGGTGGCCGCCGAACGGGTCGTCGCCACCCCCGACGCGGCGGTGGACGCCGCGATCGAGCTCGGCCTCCCCGTGGTGGTCAAGCTCAACGGGGAGCGGATCGCCCACAAGACCGAGCGGGGCCTGGTCCGGCTGAACCTCCGCGCCGCCGAGCAGGTGCGCGAGGCCGCCGCCGCGCTGTTGTCGCAGGCCACCCCCGACGACGGCCCGGTGAGCCTCCTCGTCGCCCGCCACCTCGAGGGCCACCGGGAGCTGATCGCCGGCGTCGTCCGCGACCCCCAGCTCGGCCACGCTGTCATGTTGGGGATCGGCGGGATCGCCGCCGAGGCCCTGGGGGACGTGGCCTTCCGGCTCGCACCGCTGCGCCGCGCCGACGCTGAGGACCTCATCGACGACCTCCGGGCCCAGGCGCTGCTCGGCCCGTTCCGCGGCGAGCCGGAGGTCGACCGCGACCGGCTCGCCGACGCCCTCCTGGCCCTGTCGGCCTGTGCCATCGAACGGCCGGACATCGCGTCGATCGACGTGAACCCCCTGAAGGTCTGCGCCGGCGTCCCGATCGCCGTCGACGCGCTGGTGGAGGTCGACGCATGACCGCCCCGGACGACGGCTACCGGGCCCTGTTCGAGCCCCGCGGCGTGGTGGTGGCGGGGGCGTCGAGCCATCCCGGCAAGTTCGGCTTCGTGGCCCTCCACAACATCCTGGCCAGCGGCTACGCCGGCACGGTGACGGCCATCAACCCCCAGGGCGGCGAGGTGCTCGGCGTCGAGCTGCTGCGCTCCGCCGACGAGCTCGAGCCGGGCACCGTCGACCTGGTGGTGGTGTGCACCCCGGCGTCGGCCAACGTCGAACTGCTCCGGGCCTGCGCCGCCAAGGGCGTCCGGGCGGCGTTCGTGGCGTCGGGTGGCTACGCCGAGGCCGGGCCGGAAGGCCGCGCCGCCCAGGACGAGCTCACCGCCGTCGCCGCCGAGCTCGGGATGCTGGTCGCCGGTCCCAACGGGCAGGGACTGGTGTCCACCCCGGTGTCGCTGTGCGCCCAGATCGTGGCCCCGTACCCCCCGCCCGGCTCGATCGGCATCGCCAGCCAGTCCGGCAACCTGGTGTCGAGCTTCATGAACTGGGCGACGGCGTCAGGGGTCGGCGTCTCGCGGGCCGTCTCGGCCGGCAACGCCGCCGCGGTGGGCGTGGCCGACTTCGTCGGCTTCTACGCCGACGACCCCGCCACCACCGTCGGGCTGGCCTACGTCGAGAGCCTGCCGGACGGCCGGGCCTTCTTCGAGCGGATGGCCACCGTCACCCCGAGGATGCCGGTCGTGGTGGTGAAGGGCGGCGCGACGGAGGACGGTGCCGAGGCGGCCGCCAGCCACACCGGCGCCCTGGCGTCGAACGACCGGGTGTTCGACGGCGCCTGCCGGCAGTTCGGGGTCACCCGCGCCGCCGCGCCGGAGGAGGCCTTCGAAGCGGCCGCCACCTTCGCCACGCAACCGTTGCCGGCCGGTCCCAACGTGGTGGTGATGACCACGGCCGGGGGATGGGGCGTGGTGGCCGCCGACGCGATCGCCAGGGACCGGTCGCTGCACCTGATGGCCCTCCCCGACGACCTGCGGGCCGAGATCGACACCCGCCTCCCTCCCCGCTGGAGCCGGGCCAACCCGGTCGACCTGGCCGGCGGCGAGACCCGCGACACCATCCCGGAGGTGCTCGAGCTGCTGGCGTCGCACCCCGACGTCCACTCGATCATCCACCTGGGCCTCGGCATCCAGGCCAACCAGGCCAAATTGATGCGGCGCGGCGGCTTCTACCCCGACCACGGCCTGGAGCGGATCGTGGCGTACCACGAGACGCAGGACGCCCGCTTCGCGGCGGCCGCCGCCGAGGTGTCCGACCGCACCGGCACCCCCGTCCTCACCGCCACCGAGCTGGCGGTGGCCGACCCCGACAACGCCGGTCCGGCCGCGGTGCGGGCCCACGGCCGGCTCTGCTACGCCTCGGCGAACCGGGCGGTGCGGGCCCTGGGCCATCTCGTGCGCCACGCCCGCTTCCTGGAGCGCGCCGACCGGGCCTGACTACGCCGGGCGGTGCACCGGGGCGTCGCTGTCGGCCCCCACACCTCGTCGCAGCGGTTCACGACCGGGGGGCGGCACCACCGTCGGCGGTTCGCGCTGGCCGTCCCAGTCACAGGTCACGGGCGCGTCGACGGCGACGGTGATCTCCACCCCGTCGTGGCCGATGGTGATCGGCTCGCCGGAGAGCACCTCGTAGGTCACCTCGCCGTCGGCCATGGTCACCTTGAGGCAGCGGTCCCGGTAGACGAGGCGGAACGACAACCGGGTGATGGAATCGGGGAGGTACGGGGAGAAGTGCAGCATCTCACTGTGGTCGCGCATCCCTCCGAAACCGGCCACCGGCACCAACCAGCACCCGGCGAGAGCGGCGAGGTGCAGGCCGTCGCTGGTGTTCCCGGCGAGGTCGCGCAGGTCGACGAACGCCGTCTCGCGGAAGTAGTCGTAGGCCAGCTCCATCTGCCCGACCTCGGCGGCCACGATCGCCTGGATGCACGCCGACAGCGACGAGTCGCGCACCGTGATGGCCTCGTAGTACGCGAAGTCCCGTCGCTTCTGCTCGAAGCTGAACGAGTCGCCGCAGGTGTAGAGGGCGAACACCAGGTCGGCCTGCTTGACGACCTGGCTCGAGTAGAGGAGGTAGTAGGGGAAGTGCATCAGCAGGGGGTACTGGTCGTGGGGCGTCTTCTCGAAGTCCCAGCGCCGGTACCGGGTGAACCCCTTCGAGGCCGGCGTGACCCCGAGCTCGTCGTCGAACGGGATGACCATCGTGTCGGCCGCCCGGACCCACGACGCGATCTCGTCGTCGCCGATGCCGTGGTCACGGGCGCGGTGCGGGTAGCGCCGGGCCACGTCGGCCGCACAGCGCAGGTTGCGGGCCGCCATGAGGTTGGTGAACACGTTGTTGTCGACCAGGGCCGTGTACTCGTCGGGGCCGGTCACCCCGTCGATGCGGAACCCGCCCTCGGCGTCGGTGTGGCCGAGGGACAGCCAGAAGCGGGCGGTCTCGGCGAACAGGTCGAAGCCCTCGGTCTCCTCGAAGGCGACGTCGCCGGTGGTGTAGATGTAGCGGCGGGCGGCGTCGGCCACGCCGGCGTTCAGGTGGGCGGCCGCCGTGCCGGCCGGCCAGTAGCCGGAGCACTCCTCGCCCCGGATCGTCCGCCACGGGAAGGTGGCCCCCTCGAGGTGCAGGACCTCGGCCCTGGCCTTGGCCTGGGGGATGGTGGCGTGGCGCCACAGCAGCGCGTCGCGGGCCATGTGCGGGGCGGTGTAGCTGAGGACCCGCAGCACGTAGGCCTCCATGTCCCAGAAGCTGTGGCCGTCGTAGCCCCGCCCGGAGAGGCCCTTGGCCGGGATGGCCCGACGCTCGGCGCGAGCGGCGGCCTGCAGCACATGGAACAGGGCGAAGCGCACGGCCTGTTGCAGCTCGTCGTCACCCTCGATCTCGACGTCGGCGCGGGCCCAGAAGTCGTCGAGGTACTGCCGCTGGCTGGCGCAGAGCCCGTCCCAGCCGCTGCGCTTGGCGGACTCGAGCGCTGCGTCGACCTGGTCGCGCAGCGCCGGCATGGCCCGTTGGCTCGACCATCCGTAGGCCACGAACTTCACGAGGGTGAGCGTCTCGCCGGCGGCCAGCTCGGTGCTGACGGTGACCCTGGCCAGGTCGGCCTCGCTCTCGGCGTCGGTGACCGTGCCATCGGGGCCCTCGACGGTGTGGGCGATGCCCGCCGCCACGCGCAGCCCGCTCGAGCGGGTGTGGTGCCCGAGCGCCGCCTCCAGCCCCTGGGCGGTGTTGAACTCCGCCACCAGCGGGGCCCGGAGCGCGGCCGCGGCCCGCGGGTCGCCGTTCTCGCCGTCGGTGGGCTCGTTGGCGACGAGGGTCGACTGGGCGACGATGCGCAACGGCTCGTCGACGGCGGTGACCTCGTAGCGGATGGCGGCCACCGCCCGGTGCACGAACGACACCAACCGGGTGGAGCGGACGCGGACGACCTTCCCGGCCGGGGAACGCCACTCGAGGTCGCGGTCGAGCGTCCCGTCACGGAAGTTGAGGCTGCGGCAGTGGTGGTCGAGCCACCCGTGGCGCACGTCGAGGGGCTCGTCGTCGACCAGCAGGCGGATGAGCTTGCCGTTGGTCACGTCGATGAGGGTCTGGCCCTCCTCGGGGTAGCCGTAGCCCGCCTCGGCATAGGGGAGGGGCCGCGACTCGAAGAAGCCGTTGAGGTAGGACCCCGGTGTCCCGTTGGGCTCCCCCTCGTCGAGGTTGCCCCGCATGCCGATGTGGCCGTTGGAGAGCGCGAAGAGCGACTCGGTCTCGGGGAGGTGGTCCTGGTGCAGCGTCCGCTCGGTGAGCGACCAGGGCTCGACCTCGAAGAAGTCGCCGTTGATCATCGGTCCTCCAGGAGGTCGCCCAGGTCGTCGACCACGATGTCGGCGCCGTTGGCGCGGAGCGCGTCGGCGTGGCCCACCCGGTCCACCCCGACCACGAACCCGAAACCGCCCGCCCGCCCGGCGGCCACACCGGAGACGGCGTCCTCGAACACGACCGACGCGGTGCGGTCGACGCCGAGGTCAGCCGCCGCGGCGAGGAACATGTCGGGGGCGGGCTTGCCGGGCAGGTGGCGCTCGGCGGCCACGTTGCCGTCGATGCGGATCTCGAAGAGGTCCTCGATGCCGGCGGCGCGCAGCACCTCCTGGCAGTTGCGGCTGGCCGAGACGACCGCTCGCCGCAGACCGGCTTCCTCGGCGGCGCGGACGAAGGCGACCGAGCGCTCGTAGGTGGCCACGCCGTCGCTGTGGATCAGGTCGAGCACCAGCACGTTCTTGCGGTTGCCGAGGCCGTTGACCGTCTCGGCGTCGGGCGGATCGCTGGGCGTCCCGTCGGGCAGCTCGATGCCCCGCGAGGCGAGGAAGTCGCGCACGCCGTCCTGGCGAAGCTTGCCGTCGACGTGGGCGGTGTAGTCCGACGGGAGGGTGAAGGGCTCGAACTGCCGCCCCTCGCGTGCGCCCCGCTCGACCAGGTACGCGTCGAACATCTTCTTCCACGCCGCGGCGTGGACGTCGGCGGTTCGGGTCAGGACGCCGTCGAGGTCGAAGAGGCACGCCTCGATGGACGGGGGGAGACCGAGCGACGACGCCCCGGACGACGCGGGCACGGCGGCGGGGTCGTCTCCGAGCACCCCCACACGCTAACTGCCCGGAGCCGTCGTTCCGAGCACCAGGGTCGAAGGTCACGAGTTCGTCACCGCGGGGCGTCCGGTGCCCGACGCTAGGGTCGGCGCGCATGGAGGGCGACGGGGGGTCGGGGCCGTGGGAGCGCCTGGGCAAGGTGACGGCGCGCCTCACCGGCGACGAGTTCCCGCCCGGCGACGCCGACCGCGCCGACGGGCTCGCCCACGTCGCCGAGCAGGCCCTGTGCTGGCTCGGGTGGTCGGTCTTCCACGCCGACCCCCGGCGACCGGCCTTCCAGCGCCAGAACGACCTCGTCACCCAGTGGGGCGGTCCGAACGCCGACAACGTGTACCGCCATGCCCGAGTCGAGCCGGGCCGCCGGTACCGGATCACCGGGCACATGCACGGCTGCGAGGAGTTCGTGCTGGCCGTGCGGGCCGGGTTCATGCACGAGGCCACCTGGGGCACCCTCGTGGAGGTCACCGCCACCGAGCTCGGGCTCGGGCCCGACGACCCGATCGACATCGAGGTCGGCGGGGCCGGGCCCGTCCCGCTCCCCGACGGCGCGGTGACCGTGTCGATCCGCGAGTACTACTTCGACTGGCGGGCGCGCGAGCCGGCGACGTTCGTCATCGAGTGCCTCGACAACGATGCGCTGCCCGCCGGGGGTCGCCTCAGCACCGCCGTCGTGGACGAGCGGCTGTCGGCGGGCGTCCACGGCGTCGAGGTGTCCCTCGACTACTGGAACCGGTACCTGCGGGAACACCGTGCCGACGCCGAGGACAACACCTTCGCCCCGGTCTTCGGGCTCGCCAAGGGCCTCGACGCGGCGCGCTACGGGTTCTGCTTCTGGGACCTCGGCCCCGACGACGCGCTGGTCGTCGAGGTGCCCCGCCCCGACGCCCGCTACTGGGCGTTCCAGCTCTACGAGATGGCGTGGTTCGAGCTGCTCGACATCACCGAGCGCCAGACCTCGCTCAACCACACCCAGCTGGTCGTGGACGCCGACGACCGGGTGCGGATCGTGGTGGCCCACACCGATCCGGGGGTGGCGAACTGGCTCGACGCCGGTGGCCGCCGAGTGGGCCTCCTGCACTTCCGCTGCTTCTGGGCCGACGCCGCGCCGACCCCCGCCACCCGGGTGGTGCCGTGCGACGAGCTCGAGTCCGTCCTGCCGACGGGCACGGCCACCGTCGACCGCGCCACGCGGGACGCCGTCCTCGCCGCACGACGCCGGCACCTCGCCTGGCGGTTCCGCACGTGACCGGCCGCCTCGACGCGAAAGTGGCGCTCGTCAGCGCGGCGGCCAACGGCATCGGACGAGCAGTGGCCCGGCGGATGGCCGCCGAGGGGGCCGTGCTGTCGCTGAACGACGTCGCGACGGGCGATCTCGACGCCGTGGTCGCCGAGCTCCGGGAGGGTGGCGCGACGGTGGACGCCGCGCCGGGTGACGCCGCCGACCCGGGGTTCGTCGACGGCTGGGTGGCCGACGCGGTCGACCGCCACGGGCGGGTCGACGTGCTCTCCAACAACGTGGGGGTCTCGCGCTGGGGGCTGATCGGCGACCTCTCCGACGACGACTGGCGCTTCCAACAGCGCCTCACACTCGACACCGTGTTCTTCGCCACCCGAGCGGTGCTGCCCCACATGCTGCGCGCCGGGCGAGGCTCGATCGTCAGCATGTCGTCGGGGGCGGGGATCGGCGGGCAGTACGGCCTCGGCGGCTACGCGGCCGCGAAGGCCGGCGTCGTCAACCTCATGGAGACGGTGGCCCAGGAGTACGGCCCCCACGGGATCCGGGCCAACGCGGTCACCCCCGGACCGACAGCGACGGCGCCGCTGCTGGCCCACCTCGAGCAACAGCCCGGTGGGGTGGCCGAGCACACCCGAGGCCTGAACCTGCAACGCCTGAGCCGCCCCGAGGAGGTGGCGGCCACCGTGGTGTGGCTGGCCTCCGACGAGTCGTCGAACATCAGCGGCATCTGCGTGCGCAGCAACATCCGGGCGGCGGGGAGCCGGCCGATCTGACCTCGGTGACCGGCCGGTGCGACACGCCGGTCGGTCCGACACGCCGATCAGTCCGACACGCCGATCAGTGCAACATGATGGCCCCGCCGTCGGCCATCACGGTCTGGCCCGTCACGTAGCGGCTGGCGTCGGAGAGCAGGAAGGCCACGACCGGGGCGATGTCGAGCTCGGCGTCGCCGTCACGCGCGATCGGCTGGGAGGCGAACGTGGCCGCCCAGATGGCCGCCCGCTCCGGGTCGTCGGCGGGAGGCGCCCGATGTCCGGCCGAGACCGGGCAGACGCAGTTCACGACGATGCCGTGGCGTCCCCATTCCCGGGCCGCCACCCGGGTGAGCCCCCGGATCGCCTCCTTCGACGACGCATAGGGTCCGTACCCCGCGGCACCGAGCAGGCCGCCGTTCGATCCCATCGTCACGATCCGGCCCCACCCCCGGTCGCGCATGTGGGGGAAGACCGCCTGCATCGACCACAGCGTGCCCTTCGGTCCGGTGTCGTAGAGCAGGTCGATGTCGGACGGGGCGACCTCCTCGAGCGGCATCACCGAGCGGAACGTCTGGGCGTTGGCCACCAGCCCGTCGATCCGACCGAAGCGCTCCACGGCCCGAGCGGCGAGCGCCACCGCGCCCTCACGGTCGGCCACGTCGAGGACGTCGGCCAGGTGCTCGACGCCGAGGTCGTCGAGCTCGGCGGAGAGCCGGTCGAGACGGTCGGCGCGGCGGCCCGTGACGACGAGGCGCGCCCCGTGCGCCCCGAGGTAACGGGCGAGGCCCCGACCGATGCCGCGGGTCGCGCCGGTGACGACCACCACCCGACCCTCGACGCCGTCGGTCACGACGCCGCCTCGCCGTCGAGCGTGGGGGTGGCCACGGCGACGAACAGGGCGTCGGCCTCGACGGTGGTCACCCCGTCGACGACCACCTCACCCGTCGCCCGGCTCTTCCGGCCGTCGCGTCCGGCGAAGCGGGCGACGATGTCGACCGGCCGGTCGACGGGCGTCGGCCCGCGGAAGCGCACCGACAACGCGACGGTGAGCCCCGAGGCGCCCGAGGCCGTCACCGCGTTGCCCAGCACCTCGTCGAGGGTGAGGGCCAGCACACCACCGTGGACCCGCCCCGGGGAGCCGGCGTGGGCGGCGGTGTAGGTGCAGCGCGCCCGCACGGTGGCCGGGACCGGTTCGGCGCCGGCGGGCGGTTCGGTCGGGCGGTCGATCCAGACGAGCGGTGGGGCCTGGGGGTTCAGGCGGCCGGACCCGGCCTGTAGGAGGCTCTCGAGGCGACCGTCGTCGTGGCGCACGAGGTACAACGGCTCGGCGCGCCGGCGGGTCGACAGCATCGCCGTCGCCTCGGCGATCCGCTCCGCCACCTCGGCCCGCACCTCAGGGGCGACGTCGGTGAGGACGACGGCCTCGACGAGCGCCCGCGTCCGCGCCACGAGGTCGAGCTCCTCGGCGCGCACCTCGTCGGCCGGCGGAAGGGCGTCACCCAGGGCCGCGGCGAGCGCCGCCGTCGAGGGCGGCCGGGGCGGGGGGGTGCTCATCGTGGATGGACCGACCCCACCGCGAAGTGCTCCTCGTAGCGGGCGAAGCGGGCCCGGGTGGCGTCGAGGTCGAGATCGAGTCCGTCGAGGTCGTAGCGGTGCACGCCGTGGGCGCCCTGGGGTCGGGCTCGCAGGTGGTCGGCCATGGCCTCCGCCAGGTCGGGGCCGGTGGCGAGGCCCAACCCGGCGCGCACCGCGACGACCGTGGCGAGCGGGTCCGTGGCGAAGTCCTCGTAGCGACCGTGGACCGACCGGTCGGCGGGCAGCACCCCCGAGCGACGTGCGTCGACGAGGCGATCGAGGGACCGGCCGTAGAGGTCGACGTGGTAGGCGGCCAGCTCGGGGAGGTCGACACGGTCGCTGAACGACCAGCGCAGGTTGGCCACGAGGCTCGTGACCGAGCCGATCACGGCCATCGGGTCGCGATGGGTGACGGCCACCCGGGCGTCGGGGTACACAGCGAGGAGGGCGTCGAGAGCGTGGAGGTGCACCGGGGACTTGAGCACCCACCGGGTGCCGGGCATCCGGCGCTGCAGCACCTGGAGGACGAGGCGGTGCATCTCGTAGGCGGGTCGCCAGTCGGCCGCGAAGAGGTGCTCGACGTAGCTGGGCACCCGGTAGCGGGCGGTGAACTCCTCGGAGAGGAACGCCAACGACATCGCCGACAGGCACTCCTTCGGCATCCTGCCGGCGTACACGTGGATGGCGTCGAGGCCGGACACCACCGACCCCATCATCCGCAGCTCGCTGTCGGCGAGGGCGAGGCGCCCCGGATCGGGGAAGGCATCGGCCCGGGGCGGCGGGACCGGGCGCAGCAGCTCCCACCCCTCGGGGGCCCGCAGGGCGGGGTCGAGCGCCAGGAGCTCGTAGAGGACCGTGGTGCCCGAACGAGGCGGACCGGTGACGACGACGGGCGCGGTGATCACCTCGTCGCGCACCCCGGGGTCGGCGGCGACGTAGGCGACGAGCTGGAACCGGACCGTGAGCAGGCGCACCAGGAACCGCCGGGTCATCCACCGGCCCACCGGCGACAGCGCGGCTTCGGTCTCGAGGGCGTCGAGCACGACGTCGAGCGGCTCGAGGAAGGCGTCGTCGCCGTCGAGGGCCCCCACGCCCGCACCCCGGTCGAGCCCCAGGCCGGCGCGGGCGTCGTCCAGGAGGTCGTCCCGGCGCAGCGGCCGCTCGGCGGCCTCGGCCACGAACGGGATCTCGCCCCGGTTGGCGGCCAGCACCCATTCGGCCCGCCGGGGCTGCGCGCCCGATCGCTCACCGTCCCCCACCGGGTCGACACTACCGGCAGGGTCCCGATCATCGAACTGGTCACCCTCCGTTCCCCTCCCGGTCACCTCCGGTCTCTAGGTTCCGGCCCACGAACGAGGCCGCACGAAGGGAAGGACGACCTGTGACGAGGTGGGTGATCGCGGCGACGTTGGCCGTGACGGTGCTGGTGGGCGCCGGGTGCTCCGGTTCCGACGACGCCGGGGAGCAGGGCTCCGACCCGTGCGCCGTGCTGACGACCGCGGACCTCGAGCAGGCCACCGGCGTCGTGTGGACCCAGCAGCCGGCGGCGGACCCGGCGGAACCGGCGTGCCGTTGGACCTCCGCCACGCCGAGCGGGCTGGTCCAGGTGTTCCTCACCGGGACCGACGGGAGCTCGTTCGAGGAGAACCGCCAGTCGATCCGGGTCGGCGACGCCGAGCCCTCCGACGCCGAGGTGGAAGGGGCGGACGAGGCGTTCGCGACGCCTGACGGCTCGCTCGTGGGGATGAGGGTCGGCGACCGGTACGTGCAGGTGACCTACGCCTCGGCGGCGACCGAGCCCCCGGCCGGCGCCGTGACCACGGCGCTCGCCGCGATCGCGGCCGGCAGGGTGTGAGCCGGGCGAGCGGGGTGGCCCGGTCGGACGCCCGGCGCCCTCAGCCCGAGGTCGAGGCGTTGATGATGTGCTCCAGCCACCACTGCGGGGCGTTGTCGGTGATGTTGGGGATGTTCGAGTAGTCGTGCCACCGGGCGATGCGGCCGTCGCGCAGCTCGGTGACCGACACGAAGGAGTGGTCGATGACCTCGCCGGTGTGGAAGATCCAGCGCTCGGTGTGCTCGGTCATCACCAGGTCGCCCTCGGCGATCATGTTGGTGCCGGGCAGGTGCTCGTAGCCCGAGAGGGGCTCGAGCCCGATGCGGACGCGGGCGACGACCCCCTCGGGTCCGGTGCCGCCGGGGCCGGGGACGCCGACGTCGGTGTAGTGCGCGTCGTCGGTGAGCAGCGCCTTCATGCCCTCCCAGTCGCGTTCGGCGAGGGCGTCCCAGAACCGTTGAACGACCAGCTTGTTGGCCTCCACGTCGCTCACAGCCCGGCCACCTCCGCGAACGACCGCAGTTCCCGCTCCACGTCGGGACCGCTGGGGGCGAAGATGATCTCGGTGGTGCCGGCGGCCTCGGCCTCGGCGATCTTGGCTCGCATCGCCTCGGGTTCGGCCACCCAGCCGAGGCCCACGACACCCTCGCCGGCGGCGTCGACCAGGATGCGGTCGAGGTCGGTGACGGTGGTGGCGTGGCCCTCGTGGACGGCGAGGTGGCGCTCGCCCTCGGGGCGCAGGGCCTCGAGCGCCGCCCTCCACTCGGCGCCGCCCGGGAAGACGTCGACGTTCTCGGGACCCGACTCCCACGCCCCGTGGGCGAGGATGGCGTACCAGGGTCCGGCCGAGGCCTTCACCCGCTCGGAGGTGAGGGCCTCACCCGGCTCGAGCACGGTGCCGACCACCAGCTGGGCGCTCCAGTCGAAGCCCCCCATCCCGAACCCGACGGTCATGATGCCGTCGGCCAGCTCGCGGGTGAGCGCCTGGCCCTTGGGACCGAGCGCGCTGAGGAGCAGCGGCACCTCGACGGGCCGAGGCGGGCCGAACGCCGGGAGCTGGCACATCTGGACGGCCTCGCCGTCGACCTCCACGACCTCCCCGGCGAGCAGCCCGCGGAGCTGGCGGAGGTAGTCGCCGGTCTCGGCCAACGTGAGAGCGTCCTTGCCGAGCGTCCAGCGGGCCGTGGCCCCCGTGCCGAAGGCGCACGCCAGGCGACCCGGCGCGGCGGCCTCGATCGTGGCGATGGCCGAGGCGGTGGCGATCACCGACCGGAGGCTCGGAACGAGCACCGCCGTCCCGAGGCCGATCCGCTCGGTCCGCTCGGCGATCCGGCCGAGCGACGCCCAGATGTCGAGGTAGATCGCCGGGGAGTCGTAGAGCCAGGCCCGGTCGTAGCCGAGCTCCTCGGCCAGCACGGTCTGCTCGACGCAGGCCAACGACGGCACGACGCCGCAGGAGACCTTCATGCCGGGTCCACGTACTGCATGAGCTCGATGCTGTAGCCGTCGGGGTCCTCGATGAACCCGACGATGACCGGCCAGCGCTCGAGACGCTCCGGGACCATCGTCGAGGTGAAGCCGGCGGCGACGGCCGCGTCGTGGACGCCCATCGCGTCGTCCACGATCATGTAGATCTTCCAGAGCGCGTTGCCGTGCTCGACGGGCTTCGGCTCCTCCCAGGCGTGGGCGAGCTGGAGGCGGCCGCCGCCGTCGTCCGCGGCGAGGACGGCCTCGTTCACCCCGGGGATCTCGGTGCGGGACTGCACCTTGAGCCCGATGATGTCCTCGTAGAAGCGGACCGAGCGCTCGAGGTCGCTCACCCAGATGCAGTACTGACCGACCTTCGTTGCCATCGTTGTCTCCCCCGGGGTGGGCGAGGACCCTGGTCCACCGTCGGGTGGGTCGCGGCGCGGTGCCGGACGGGTCCTCGCGATCGTCCCGGAACCCTACGTCGTACCGTCGGCGGCACACGCCGGGCCGGGTGCGTGCCCGGTCGACCGGGCGGGTGGTGCGGCGGCGTCAGCCGACGCCCGCGACCCGGGCCGCGGCCACGACCTGCTGAGCCGAGGGGTTGACCATCACCTCGCCGCCCACCGCGACGGTCGGGACGGTCTCGTTGCCCCGGGCATGGCGACGGACGTAGGCCGCCGCGGCCGGGTCCTCCCAGATGTCGACCTCGACGGTGGTCACGCCGGTCTTGCGGAGGCCCCGCCGCAGCATCATGCAGAAGCCGCACCCTCGCCGCCAGAACACGACCACCCGGTCGGCGGCGAGATCGTCGAAGGCATCGACGGCGGACTGCGGGACGGGCTCGGGCTGGGGCATTCCGGATCTCCCAGGAGGTGGACGCGACTGGTCGAACCCGTCGAGCTCGCGAAACCTTCCCGGCTCACTCGGCCTCGGCCAGCTCCCTGAAGGCGTCGGGCACACCGACCCGCGATCGCAACGCGACGCGGGCGTAGCCGAGCGCCTCCCGCCCGAACCGGGCGAGCGGGCCACCCCCGACGCCGAACCGGGACGGAGCCGCTCGCTGGCGAGGCCGAGAGGGAGCTCGAGCTGGCGGTCCGTCTCGGGCGCGAGCCCCGACACCGACACGGCCAGGAGGGTGATCTCGCGAGCGCCGTCGCCGAGCGCCGACGCCACGAGCCCTCCGGCGACCTCGGCGACGGTGCGGGTCGTGGCGATCGGCCGATCGAGGGTGCGCGAGCGGGTGACCGACCGCAGTCCCGGGAAGCGGACGCGAACCGTCACCGTGCGCCCCGCAAGGCCCTTGGCCCGCAGCCTCGTGGCGACCCGGTCGGCGAGGAAGCCGAGCGTGGTGCGCACCAGGTCGTCGGTGGCGGTGCGGCGACCGAGGGCGGACTGGGCACCCACCGACCGGGCACGACGCCGGCCCTCCACCCGCCGGGGGTCGGTGTTGTGGGCCAACGCGTGGAGCGTGGTTCCTGCGGCGGTGCCGAGCAGGTGTGCGAGGGCGCCGGGTTCGTGACGGGCGAGATCCCCGACGGTGGCGATGCCCCGCGACGCCAGCCGCTCGCGGGTGACCGGGCCGACGCCCCACAGCAGCCCGACGGGCAGCGGGTCGAGGAAGGCCCGTTCGCGCCCTGCCGGCACCACCACCGTCCCGTCGGGCTTGGCCACCTGGGACGCCACCTTCGCCAGGTGCTTGGTCGTGGCCGCCCCCACCGAGATGGGCAGGCCGACCTCGGTGCGCACCCGCCGTCGGATGTCCTCGGCGATGCGGATCGGAGGGCCGAAGAGGTGCACCGAGCCGGTCACGTCGAGGAACGCCTCGTCGATCGAGATGCGCTCGATGGCGGGCGTGTAGCTGCGCAGCACCTCGACGACGGCGTCACCGAGGCGCCGGTACTCCGGGAAGTGACCCCCCACGACGACGAGGTCGGGACAGAGCCGCCGGGCCCGCCACCCGGGCATGCCACCCTGCACCCCCCAGGCCTTCGCCTCGTAGGAGGCGGCCAGCACGACGCCACCCCCGACGGCCACCGGTCGGCCCCGGAGGGCCGGGTCGAGGAGCTGCTCGACCGAGGCGTAGAACGCGTCGAGGTCGGCGTGCAGGATCGTGGCGTCAGGGGCCATGAGGACCCACGGTATCGAACATGAATTCGATACCGTGGGTCCCGCGCGGCCCGCCGGCGATCAGGCCGCCGGGCACTTCTCCGCGAGCAGGCCGGAGAGGCGCTCGACCCGGGCCCGGGCCTCGGGCAGGCGCTCGTTGACGGCGTCGATGCGCACCGTCAGGGCGTCGGCGATGCGCTCGCGGCCGTCGGCGGCGAGCTCGTCGCGACGGACGGTGGCGGCAGCGAGGCGCTCGTCGACCGTGACGAGGCGGGCCTCCATCTGGTCGAGCCGAACCTGGGCGTCGGCGCAGCGCACCTCGACGGTGAACGTGGCGCCACCGTCGCCCGAGGGCTCCTGGGCGACAGCGAGGCCGGCGCTGCCGAGGACGACGGCTCCGGCGAGACCCAGGGCGACGAGGGGCTTGGAAAGGGACATGGGGGGACCTCCGTGGTCTGTCGGGAACGACCGAACCGTCGCCCACCACCCTGACGCCAGCCTGACGACGAGGTGGTGGGCGTCCGACACCGACCGGGTCGGCGCGGGGATACTCGACGCCATGCAACCGGCTCCGGCGTCGCCGCTCTCCGGGGCGGACCGCCGATGAGGGTCCTGGTCGTCGAGGACGACGCCGGCGTCGCTCTCGGCGTCCGTCGCGCGCTCGAGGCCGAGGGCCTGGCCGTGGACGTCGCCGCGGACGGCCTCGACGGCTGGTCGGCGGCGCTCTCGGGCTCCTACGACCTCGTCGTCCTCGACATCATGGTGCCGCGCATGAACGGCTACCGGGTCTGTGCCGCCCTGCGCGCCGAGGGGATCTGGACCCCGATCCTGATGCTCACCGCCAAGACCGGCGAGTACGACATCGCCGAGGGCCTCGAGACCGGCGCCGACGACTACCTGACGAAGCCGTTCTCGATGATCGTGTTGGTGGCCCGTGTGAAGGCGCTGCTGCGCCGGCCCCGATCGGAGGGCGGCGCCCCGTTCACGTTCGGGGCGCTGCGCGTCGACCCGTCCACCCACCGCTGCTGGTTCGGGGAGGCGGAGGTCGAGCTCACGGCGCGGGAGATGGACGTGCTGACCTTCCTGATGTCGCGCGGCGGTACCACCGTGTCGAAGGCCCAGGTCATCGACAACGTGTGGGGCGAGGACTTCACGGGTGACCCGAACATCGTCGAGGTCTACGTGGGACGGCTGCGGCGCAAGCTGCAGGGCGGGGGCCGCGACGACCCGATCGAGACGGTGCGGGGCATCGGGTACCGGATGCGGCCGTGACCGCCGCTCGCGCCCGGCTCCCGATCCGATGGCGCATCACCCTCGTCGCCACCGTCGCCGTCGGGGCGGTCCTCGCCGTGACGGCGGTCGCCCTGCTCGGCGTGCTCCGGGCGAACCTGGTCGGCGAGCTGGACCGGCGCCTCGCCGCCGAGACCGACGTCCTGGTCGCCCTCACCCTGCGCCGCGCCGCGCCCCAGCTGGAGCGGCGACCGGACCTCGTGGTGCAGGTCGTCGAGCCCGACGGCACGGTGTCGAGCAGCAGCTCGGGCGCCGACCCGACCGGCGAGCGACCCGTGCTGGCCGTTCCGAGCCGCGCCGACGAGGGCGTGGTGAGCCGATCCGTCGACGACCCCGACCTGGGCGAGCTGCGGGTGAGGGCGACGCCCGTGGGCGAGCAGGGCCGGTGGCTGGTCGTGGCCCGTTCGGAGGCCGAGCTCCTCCAGTCGCTCCAGGCCGTCCGTCGCGCGCTGTTCGTCCTCGTCCCGCTGATCACCGGCGGTGTCGCCGTCGTGGTGTGGGTCGGGGTCGGTCGGGCGTTCCGGCCCATCGACGCGATGCGCGAGACGGTGTCGGAGATCTCGGACCGGAACCTGGCGCAGCGGGTCCCGGAGCCGGCCACCGGCGACGAGGTCGCCCGATTGGCGGTCACGATGAACGACATGCTCGGCCGGCTCGAAGCCGCCTCCCACCGGGAGCGCCAGCTCGTGGCCGACGCCAGCCACGAGCTGCGCAGCCCCGTGGCGGCGGTCAGGGCACTCGTCGAGACCCGGTCGGTCGCCGGCGACGACGTCGAGGCCCACGACGCGGCGACGCTCGCCGCGATCGTGCGGCTGCAGGCCCTCGTGGAGCAGCTGCTGGAGCTCGCCTCACAGGACGCGGAGGGGATCCGGGACCCGCATCCCGTCGACCTCGACGACGTCGTGTTGACCCAGGCCGACGTCCTGCGCCGGACCACCGGCCTCGCGATCGACACCACGGCGGTGTCGGCCGGTCAGGTGACCGGGGACGCCGACGCGCTCCGCCGCCTCGTCGAGAACCTGGCATCCAACGCGGCGCGGCACGCGGTCGGGCGGGTGAGCTTCACGTTGTCCGAGCGCGACGGCGTGGTCACGCTCGCGGTCGCCGACGACGGGCCGGGGATCCCGGAGGCGGACCGCCGCCGCATCTTCGAGCGGTTCACCCGCCTGGACGACGCCCGCAGCGCCGACGACGCCGGGGCCGGACTGGGGTTGGCGATCGTGGCGGGCATCACCGCCCGCCACAGGGGTTCCGTCGCCGTCGACGACGACCCGGTGCTGGGCGGCGCCCGGTTCGTGGTGCGGTTCCCGACGTCGCCGACCCCCTGAGCACCCCGCTCGGTGGGGTCAGTCGGGGAGATCGGCCAACGACACCTCGGGGAGCAGGTCGACCCCCGCCACGAGGTACTCGACCCAGGTGCGCTGCATCTCTCGCAGCACCTCGGAGTCGGCGGAGAGCCGGCCCTGCTCGAGCGTGAAGGACCCGTTGCGGTACTGGGCGAGGTCGTAGGGGGGGCCGACCGAGAGGTTGGCCCTCGCCGTGCTGAGCATGGAGGAGAGAGCGATCTTCGTGGCTCCGGCCATGTCGGCGCGGGAGAGCACGGCGAGGTCGAGGTGGAGCTTGCCGTACTTGGTCTCGCCGATCTGGAGGAAGGGCCGGTCGTCGGAGGCCCGGATGTAGTTGCCCTCGGGGTACACGAGCAGGATGTCCGGGCGATCGCCGGCCACCTGGCCACCCACGATGAAGCTCGACGTGCCGTCGGCGCCCACCCGGTCGAGGGCGGCGCGGTGCTGGTCGGCCACCTCGGCGCTGATCCGACCGACGTAGAGCGCCGCCTCGAAGAGGTGGGAGACGGTGGCCAGCCCCCGGGGCTCCGGGCCGGCGAGGTCCTGTTCGATCCGGTCGAGCACCTGCTGGGTGGAGGCGAGGTTGCCGGCGGACTGCAGGACGAACAGCCGGTCGGCGTCGGGCTGGAAGACGTGGAGCTTGCGGTACGTGCTGACGTTGTCGACGCCGGCGTTGGTGCGCGTGTCGGAGCAGAACAACAGGCCCTCGTCGAGGCGCATGGCGATGCAATAGGTCACGGCGTCACAGTCCTCGGGCTGGCGGGCGCGTTTCCGTCGGCCGGGTGGGGCCACGGCCGACGGTCGGCCACTCGGGTGGCGGGTCTCAGTGCTCGTCGTAGTGGCCGTCGTGGGCGGCGTGGCGGTGGCCGTCGTGGAGGTAGTCGACGTGGTCGCCGTGCGGCACCGCCTCGTGGCCGCAGTCGGGACCGTGGGTGTGGTCGTGCGCGGCGTGCAGGACGTGCAGTGTCGCCGGGTCGCACTCGTCCCAGTGGCCCTCGTGGTCGTGGTGGGCGTGGCCGTCGTGGAGGTAGTCGACGTGGTCGCCGTGCTGGACGGCGACGTGACCGCAGTCGGGACCGTGGGTGTGGTCGTGGGTGGCATGGGTGGCGTGGTCGGTGGCCGTCATCGGGCTTCCTCTCGGGGTCGTGTCGTGGACGGGGTTGCCGGTGTGCGTGTCGGCCCTTGCTCACCGGCGTGGGCGACGGCGTCGGCCACGATGTGGGCGATGTGGCCGTCCGTCAGTCGGTAGGCGACCTCTCGACCTCGCGGGGTGCCCACGATCACGTGTGCGGTGCGCAGGACCCGGAGATGTTGCGAGACGAGGGGCTGGGTGACACCGATCGCGTCGACGAGCTCGTGGACGCAGCGCTCCCCCGCCGCGAGCTCGGTGACGATGGCGACCCGCAGGGGGTTGGCCAACGCCCGCAGCAGCTCTGCGGTCGTGTCGAAGCGGGCCGTACTTGATGTCACATTGCAATGCTTGCATGGATCCGGGGAGAGGTCAACCCTTCCTTCGCGAAGCACCCTGCCCGGAGCAGCGGGCGCCGGATCGAAGTGGGTGCCGGCGCCGGTGTCAGTCGGCGGTGCGGCAGCGGGCGCACAGGCCGACGAGATCGAGGCGGTGGTGGACGCCCTCGAATCCGACCTCCTCGGCCACGCT
Organism: Acidimicrobiales bacterium; assembly: GCA_025455885.1. Taxonomy (NCBI): domain Bacteria; kingdom Bacillati; phylum Actinomycetota; class Acidimicrobiia; order Acidimicrobiales; species Acidimicrobiales bacterium. The sequence goes on along the minus strand of JALOLR010000015.1, from coordinate 63,323 downwards.
CGCCAGGGCGGTCTCGACCGCCCGCTCCACGCGACCCGGCAGGACGAAGTCCTCGACCGCGCCACATCCCGAGCAGAGCAGGTGGTGGTGGTGCTCGGTCAGGTCCTCGGCCAGTTCGTAGCGGGCGAACTCATCGGTGGCCACCACCCGGCGCACGACGCCGGCCTGCTCGAGCACGGCCAGGTTGCGGTACACCGAGCTCTGTGCCAGCCCGTCGTCGTGGGAGAGCACCTCGGCGAGCGCCAACGGGCGATCGGCATCGCCGAGGATGTCGACGATGGCCTGGCGGTTCCTCGTGTAGCGCTGTCCCTCCAGCCGCAGGCGCTGGGCGGTGATCTCGTGGAGGTCGGTGCGCATGACCAGACCCTAGCGACGACATATCCCGGGAATCACTCCCAATCCAACTTGTATCGAGAATCACTCCCGTTCTAGGGTCGTGGCATGCGCCGCCCCACCGCCCTCGTCCCCCTGACGGTCGTCGCCGTGCTCACCCTGGCAGCATGCGGGAGCGACGGCGACACCGACCAGGCCTCCGCACCGACCACCGCCGCCCCGGCTCCGACCACTGCGCCGCCCACCACGGCCGCCGAGGCCCCGTGCCCCGTCGCCCCCATCCCGGTCGTCGTCTCGGTCGACCAGTGGGGCGACATCGTCGAGCAGCTCGGCGGCACCTGCACCGAGGTCACCACCATCATCCAGGGCTCGTCGGCCGACCCGCACGACTACGAGCCGACCGCCGCCGACACGGCCGAGTTCTCCGATGCCAGGCTGGTGGTCGTGAACGGCGCCGACTACGACCACTGGGCCTCGGATGCCGTCGAGGCCCTGTCGCCACAGCCGGCCCTCGTCGACGCCGGCGAGGTCGTCGGCGTCGACGAAGGCGACAACCCCCACATCTGGTACGGCCCCGACTTCGTCACCCAGGTCTCCCAGGCGGTCACCGCCGAGCTCTCCGCCCTCGAGCCGGCGGCGGCGGCGTACTTCGCCGACCGGGCCACCGACTGGGACGCCGCCCTCGAGCCCTACTTCGCGGAGATCGACGCCATCAGGACCGCCGCCACGGGGACCTCGTTCGGGTCGACCGAATCCGTCTTCGACTATATGGCCGACGCCCTGGGCCTCGTGAACGCCACCCCGCAGGGCTACCGGAACGCCGCCGCCAACGAGTCGGATCCCGCTCCGGGCGACGTGGCCGAGTTCCAGCAGGCCCTGCGCGACGGGTCGATGGCGGTGCTGATCTACAACACCCAGACCGAGGGGTCCGTGCCCGAGCAGCTCCGGAGCGTCGCGACCGAGTCCCAGGTCCCCGTCGTCGACGTCACCGAGACGGTGCCCCCGGGCGTCGACTCCTTCGTCGAGTGGCAGGTGACCCAGCTCCAGGCGCTGCGGACGGCGCTTGGCTGACGGGCGCGGCCCCGGCGGCGCCGCATCCCCGGGCACCGCGAGCCCCACCGACCCGATCGTCCTCGACGACGTGGCGGTGGCGCGCGGCGGGAAGATGATCTGGTCGCGCGGCACGATGGCCATCAGGGCGCGATCGATCGTCGCCGCCATCGGTCCCAACGGCTCGGGGAAGACCACGCTCCTCGAGGCCCTCCTCGGCCTCGTCCCGGTGGCGAGAGGGCACATCGAGATCTTCGGCCGTCCCCCCCGACGAGGCGAGGACCGCATCGGCTACGTGCCCCAGAACGACTCGGCCACCATCGGCGAGGCCGTGCGAGCCCGGGACCTCGTCGCTCTGGGCCTGGCCGGTCGGCGCTGGGGTCTCGGCCGGCTCTCCCCGACCGACCGCGCCCGCATCACCGCCACGCTCGACGCCGTCGGCGCCGGCGGGTTCGCCGACCGGCGCATGTCCGAGCTGTCCGGGGGCCAGCGCCAGCGGGTGGCGATCGCCCAGGCGCTCGTCGGCGACCCCGAGATCCTGCTGCTCGACGAGCCGCTCGCCAACCTCGACCTGCGCAACCAGCGCGAGATCGTCGACGTCCTGTCCCGTCTCCGGATCGAGCGCGGGGTGACCATCGTCATCGTCGCCCACGACCTCAACCCGCTGCTGTCGGTCCTCGACGGCGCCATCTACCTCCTCGACGGGCACGCCCACTACGGGGCGGTCGGTGACGTCGTCGACGAGGAGCTGCTCACCCACCTGTACGGCACACAGGTCCGGGTGGTCCGCACCGCCACCGGCGACCTCTTCACCCGCAGCGCGCCGTGACGGTGCTGGCCGAGGTCGCCTTCCAGCCCGACTGGTGGGACGTGCTGCAGTCCGACTTCATGCGCAACGCCCTCATCGGCGGTTGCATCGTCGCCGTCGCCGCCGGGCTCCTCGGCTACTTCGTGATCGTGCGCCAGCACGCCTTCGCCGCCCACGCCCTGGCCCACATCGGCTTCCCCGGCGCCACCGGCGCCGTCCTGATCGGCGTCCCCGTCACCCTCGGCCTGGCCGTCTTCACCATCGGCGGGGCGCTGGCCATCGGCCTGCTCGGCAAGCGCCTGACCGACCGCGAGGTGTCGACCGGCTCGATCCTCGCCTTCGCCACGGGCCTCGGCGTGCTGTTCAACTCCCTCGCCACCAAGAGCGCCAACACCGTCACCAACGTCCTGTTCGGCAACCTCCTCGCCATCTCCGACGACGAGCTGGTGACGTTCGGCCTCATCACCACCGGCATCGTGGTCGTGCTGGCCGTCATCGCCCGGCCCCTGACGTTCGCGTCGGTGAACGAACGGGTCGCCGAGGCCCGCCGGGTGCCCGTGCGGAGCCTGGGCGTGGCCTTCCTGATCCTGCTGGCCCTCGTGATCACCATGGCCGTCCAGGTCGTCGGCACGCTGCTGCTGTTCGCGCTCGTGGTCACCCCGGCCGCCACCGCGCTGCGCTTCACGGCACGCCCGGCCATGGCCGCGGCGCTGGGCACCGGCATCGCCCTGTTCGGGGTCGTCGGGGGCCTGGTGCTGTCCACCATGTTCAACCTGCCACCGAGCTTCTTCGTGGTCTCGCTGGTGTTCGTGATCTGGCTCGTGACGTTGGCCACGGTCGGTCGGCGGCGCCACGACCACGCTGCCGACCGATCCCGGGACGAGGACGTCCCGGGCCTAGCATGACGGCCGTCACACGCGGCCCCTGAGTGCGGGTCGCCCAGCCGAGGGAGCCACCGCCATGGGCCGATCGAACGCCGAGATCCTCGGGAGGGACGAGGTCGACGACCTCGACGCCATCCTGGCGCTCAGCAACACCGACGTCGATGCGGCCATCCACACCGTCACCGACAACGCCGACACCATCTTCACCTGGGACTACGAGCGCAGCCGGGAACCGCTGGCCAGGCTCTACGAGAAGGCCAAGACGTCGCAGTGGAACGCCGAGACCGATCTCGACTGGACGATCGACGTGGACCCCGAACGCCTGGCCCGCGAGAACCCCCTCACCCCCAGCGTGGCCGGCCTCGAGGCCCTCGGCATCGACCTCGGCACCACCGCACTCAGCCGGTGGACCGACGACGACTGGATCCAGTTCGGGATCCACCGCCAGCAGTGGAGCCTCAGCCAGTTCCTCCACGGCGAGCAGGGTGCGCTGGTCTGCACCGCCAAGATCGTCGAGACCGTCCCGTGGATCGACGCCAAGTACTACGCGTCGACCCAGGTGATGGACGAGGCCCGCCACGTCGAGGTCTTCGCGAAGTACCTCGACACGAAGCTCGACGGGCACTACCCGGTCAACCACCACCTGAAGATGCTCCTCGACGACATCATCGCCGACAGCCGGTGGGACATGACCTACCTCGGCATGCAGATCATGGTGGAGGGCCTGGCCCTGGCGTCGTTCGGACTGGCGATGCAGATGACCAGCGACCCGCTGCTCAAGCAGCTGCTCCGCTACGTCATGAGCGACGAGGCCCGCCACGTGGCCTTCGGGGTGCTGTCGCTGAAGGAGTACTACGCGGAGCTGAGCGACGCCGAGCTGCTGGACCGCCAGGAGTTCGCCTTCGAGGCGGCCGTGCGGATGCGGGACCGCTTCCTGCTCCAGGAGGTGTGGGAGCGCCTCGGCGTGCCGGCGGCCGACGCGATCCGGGTGTTCCGCCAGGACGACCCGAAGCTCAAGAACGAGGACCCGTTCCAACAGCTGCTCTTCTCCAAGATCGTGCCGAACTGCAAGAAGCTGGGCCTGCTCGACGCCAACGACGGATGGCTCCGGGCCCGGTTCGACACGCTGGGCGTCACCCAGTTCGAGGACTGGGTCGACACCGGTGAGGAGTACGAGTCCCTCGACGAGGTGGCCAAGGACCGCGCCTCCGCCTGAGCGGCGCGCCCCGTCCGTGAGCGACCTCCCCCCGCCGCCCGACCCGCCCGAACGGGCCCTGGCCACCACGCCGACCCACCACCCGGCCCGCCACGTCGAGCTGTCGGACCTCCCGCCCGCCCTCGCCGACCGCCTGCGATTCGAGTCGGCGGCCCCCCGGCGGTTGCGCAACGACGCCCTTCCTCCGGAGGTGCGCCAGGAGCTCGCGCAGCTCTGGGACGGGATCGTGGCCGACGTCTACGACGAGGTGACCGGCCTGAAGCGCCGCACGGCGTTCAGCCGTGACCGGGTCGACCGGGTCCTGGACCGTGTGGGGAACCGGTTCCTGCAAGCCCAGCGCGTCGTCATCGTCGCCGCCGTGCAGAAGCCGCTGGCCGGTGACGCCGACTGGCGCCACATCGCCGCCGGCGGGGCAGGCGGGGCGGCCGCCGCAGCCGCCCAGGAGGTGGCTGCCTACGGCACGATGGGCGCCGCCACCACCACGGCCATCGTCGCCGCCATCGCCGGCGAGGTGCTCGAGACCTACGTCGCCGCCTCCGCCCGGGTGCAGCAGTACCGCCAGGCCCGCCGGTCCCCCGACACCGGGCTCGTCATCACCGACCTCGCCGAGGCCGCCGGGTACGGCGACGCCATGGGCCGGAGGGCCAGCAACCACGTGGCCCGCGACGCCGCCCGATGGCTGGGCGGCGCGCTCCTGAAGCGGACGGGGCGACGCTTCGCCCGGGCCCTCCTCCCGGTCGTCGGCGTCGCCGTCGGCGGCACCATGTCGGCGCTGTCGGTCCGCAAGGTCACCAGGCTCCCGCTGCGCCCCCCGGCCGAGGACGAGGTCATCCGACTCGCCGGTGACCTCGGCCGGGACGACCGCTCGCTGCCGTGACCGTCGGCCGCCTAAGTTCTCCGCCATGGCCGTCTCCTCCTCCCCCCGGCGTGGTCTGGTCGTGCTCGGCCTCGCCATCGCCCTCCTGCTCGCCGCCTGTGGCACCGACGACGACTCGGGCTCCGGCGCCACCACCACGACCGTCCCGGACGGCGGCACCGTGACCCTCGTCGGAGGGTGGGTCCTCGAGAGCTACGCCGGGCCGTCCGGCGACACCCCGGCGGCGCCCGGTGCCGCGGCGACCATGAAGTTCGTCGACGACGGATCGTTCAGCGCCACCACCGGCTGCAACGTGTTGGGTGGCTCCTACACGACCTCGGGCGACGAGCTGACGATCACGCCCGGGCCGATGACGCTGCGGGCCTGCGCCGACCCCGCCCCCGAGGCCCAGGAGGCCGCGCTGGTCGCCGGCCTCCCCCTCGTGACCGCCTTCGCCGTGACCGGCGAGCAACTCGAGCTGCGCGACGCCGACGGCGCCGCCCTGTTCACCTTCGCCGCGCAGAGCGACGACCTCGCCGGCACCTCGTGGGTGGTCACCGGGGTGAACAACGGGCAGGAGGCCCTCGTCGGCACCCCGGGGACGCCCGAGCTCACCCTTGCCTTCGGCGCCGACGGCACCATCAGCGGCAACGGCGGCTGCAACTCCTTCAGCGGCACCTACACCACCGCCGACGACACCATCACGGTGGCGAACGACCTGGCCACCACCCTCATCGGGTGCGAGCCGGCGGTGAGCGAGCTCGAGGCGCAGTACCTCGCCGCGCTCGTGGCATCGACCACCTTCGAGGTCTCGGGCACCACCCTCACCCTGCGCGACGCCGACGGCGCGATGCAGGTGACGGCCACCGCCGCCTGACTCAGAGCAGCGCCACCACACCGCCGACCAGGAGCACGCCCAACAGCACGGCCCCGAGCGTCGCCGAACGCCGATCGCCCATCCGCACCCAGACGGCGGTCAACCACCCCACCCGCACGACCGGGACGCCGATGAGCACGGTGAGGCAGGCCACGCTGCTCGCGGTACCGAGGCGGCCGGGCACGAACGCCCCGCCCAGGGCGAACACGAAGGCCAGCACCAGGGCAACCCGAAGGACGCGCACCATGGCGCTCACGTCGTTCACCGGCGCACGATCAGCACGACACCCACGACGACCAGGAGGACCGACAGCGCCATGCGCACCGCAGGAGGCGAGAGGACCGACTGCAGCCGCGCGCCGAGCGAGCCCCCGACAAGGGCCGCGCCCGCCACGAGCGCCGCGTCGCTGGCGACGATCCGACCCTGCGAGGCGTAGACGAGCAGCGCCACCGCGGAGGTGATCCCCACCGTGAACGTCGTCGTCGCCGCCGCCACCTTCACCGGCACGTGCATGACCTCGGTGGTCGTCGGGGTCTTGATGAACCCTCCGCTGACCCCGGCCAGACCGGCGATGAGCCCGGCCGCGGCCATCCCGAACAGCCCGACGGGCACCCGTCGGGCCGCGTAGGGCACGAAGCCGTCGCCGAGGGGGTACACCCCCGAGAACGACGCGGGCGTCTCGCCCACCGCCGCCGCGTCGAGCGTCGGGTCGGGACGGTTCCGGATGCCCTTGCGCCGCGCCCCCACGACCGCGGAGGCGATGGCCACGAGTCCGAGCACGACGGCCAGCACCGACTGGCCGACGAGGCCCGACACCAGGGCGCCGACCAGGGCCGCCGACGAGCCGACGATCTCGGTCGCGACCCCGAGGCGGTGGTTGACGATCCGATCGGCGAGCTGGCGCGGCGCGGCCGCCAGCGACGAGGCCGCCACGAGCACCAGTCCCAGCGGCGCCGCCACCCTCGCGTCGACCCCGGAGATCACCAGGATCGGGACGAGCAACACCGCGCCGCCGAGGCCGCCGAGGGATCCCAGCGCCGCCGTCAGGACGGCGACGACGGCCAACGCGACGGGGTTCACGCGACGACGGTAACGGCGCCGGAGCGACCGGGGGGACCTCCGGTCGCCGCCGGGACCCGGCACCCGCCGCGGAGGGACCGGTACCGTGGGACCGGAACGGCACCGGGGGGCGCACATGGGGGACCTGATCGAACGGCTGACGGCGATCGTCGGCCCCGACGCCGTCGTGCACGGCGAGGCCGTCAGCGACGACCTCGCCCACGACGAAGCCCTCACCGCCGTCCCCCACCGACCCGACGTCGTGGCCCGCCCCGCCGACGCCGCCCAGGTGGCCGCCGTCGTGGCGGTGGCCGCCGAGCTCGGCGTGCCGGTCACCGCCCGGGGCTCGGGGACCGGGCTGTCAGGAGCCTGCATCCCCCGCCACGGCGGGATCCTCGTCTCGTTCGAGCGCATGGCCGCCATCCTCGAGATCGACCTCGCCAACCACGTGGCCGTCGTGCAACCCGGCGTGACCCTCGACCAGCTCGACGCCGCCACCGCCGAGCACGGCCTCGTCTACCCGGTCTTCCCCGGCGAGAACAGCGCCAGCCTCGGCGGCAACGTGGCCACCAACGCCGGGGGCATGCGGGCCGTGAAGTACGGCGTCACCCGCCACCAGGTGCTCGGGATCGAAGCCGTGCTCGGCACCGGCGAGGTGATCCGCAGCGGCGGCAAGTTCGTGAAGTCGACGAGCGGCTACGACCTCACCCAGCTCGTCGTCGGCTCCGAGGGCACGCTGGCCATCGTCACCGAGGCCACGCTGCGGCTCTACCCGCGCCCCGAGCACACGGCCACGATCCTCGCCCCCTTCGCCACCATGGAGGCCATCGCCGAGGCCGTGCCCCGCATCGTGGCCAGCGGGGTGGGGCCGATGATCCTCGAGTACATCGACATCGTGGCCATGGCCGGCATCGAGGCCGCCAGCGGGATCGAGATCGGCGTGGCGCCGGAGGTGCGCGCCGAGACGTTGGCGTACCTGGTGGTCGTACTCGAGGACCGCTCCGAGGCCCGCCTCGACGAGGACGCCGAGGAGCTCGCCGTGATGCTCGGCGAGCTGGGCGCCATCGACGTCTACGCGCTCCCGCCCGGTGCCGGAGCGGCGCTCATCGCCGCCCGGGAGAAGGTGTTCTGGGCCGCGAAGGCCAACGGCGCCGACGACATCATCGACATGGTCGTCCCCCGGGCGTCGATCCCCGCCTACCTGGCGACGGTCGCCGAGCTCGCCCAGGCCTCCGCGTCGTTCATCCCGGGATGCGGCCACGCCGGGGACGGCAACGTGCACCTCTCGATCTTCCAACCGGACCCGGAGGTGCGCGACCGGGTGCTCCACGACCTCTTCGCCGCCGGGGTGGCCATGGGCGGGGCCATCTCGGGCGAGCACGGCATCGGCAGCGAGAAGCGGTCCTACCTACGCGACCTCGAGAATCCCGCGAAGCTGGCCCTCATGGCCCGCATCAAGCACGCCTTCGACCCGCACGGCATCCTCAACCCGGGGGCCATCTGGGACGTCGAGGGCCCGACGTGAACGGCGCCCGAGCCCTGCTGCACACCCTCGTCGACAGCGGAGTGGAGGTGTGCTTCACCAACCCGGGCACCTCGGAGATGCACTTCGTCGCAGCCCTCGACGACGTCCCGGCGATGCGGGGCGTGCTCGCCCTGTTCGAGGGGGTCGCCACCGGCGCCGCCGACGGGTACGGCCGGATGGCCGGCCGCCCGGCCGCCACCTTGTTGCACCTCGGACCGGGGCTCGGCAACGGCCTGGCCAACCTCCACAACGCCCGCCGGGCCCGCACCCCGATCGTGAACATCGTGGGTGACCATGCCCTCGAACACCAGCGCTACGACGCCCAGCTGCAATCCGACATCGAGACCGTGGCCCGCAACGTGTCCACCTGGATCCGCTCGTCGGGATCCTCCGACACCGTGGCCGCCGACGCCGCCGACGCCGTGGCCGCCGCCACCGGGCCTCCCGGCCAGGTCGCCACGCTCGTCCTCCCCGCCGACGTGTCGTGGGGCGACGGCGCCGAGCCCGCGCCACCGGCCGCCCCGACCCCCGCGGCGCCGACGGCGGCCGGGGTCGTCGCCACCCTGGCCACGGTCCTCGGCTCGGGCGAGCCCGCCGCGCTGCTGGTGGGCGGGCGGGCCTTCCACGGTCCGGCCCTCGTCGACGCCGCCCGGGTGGCCGCCACGACGGGCGCCCGGCTCCTCGGGGAGACCTTCCCCGCCCGGATGGAACGCGGGGCCGGCCGGCCGGCCGTCGAGCGGCTCGCCTACCTCGCCGAGTTCGCGCGGCTGCAGCTCGACGGCCTGCGCCACCTGGTGCTCGTCGACGCCGCCTCGCCGGTCTCGTTCTTCGCCTACCCGGGCGTCGACGGCGACCTCGTCCCCGAGGGCTGCCTCGTGCACACCCTCGGCGGACCGGAGATCGACATGGGCGCCAGCCTCGCCCTCCTCGCCGACGCAGTCGGCGCCGCCCCCGGCGCCGCGCCGCTCCAACCCCCCCTCCGCCCCGACCTCCCGACCGGGGCCCTCACCGCCGACGCCGTCGCCCAGGCCCTCGGTGCCCTGCTGCCCGAGGGCGCCATCGTCTCCGACGAGTCGAACACCTCGGGGCTGTTCGCACCCGGGCACACCGCCGGCTGCCCACCCCACGACTGGCTCACGCTCACCGGGGGCGCCATCGGCCAGGGCCTCCCGGTCGCCGTGGGCGCAGCCGTCGCCTGCCCCGGGCGACCGGTCGTGGCGCTGCAGGCCGACGGCAGCGCCATGTACACCCTCCAGGCGCTGTGGACCATGGCCCGCGAGGACCTCGACGTGACCGTCGTGCTCTACGACAACCGGTCGTACTCGGTGCTGAACATGGAGCTGGCCCGGGTGGGTGGCGGGGAGGCCGGGCCGGTGGCCCGGTCGCTGTTCGACCTCTCCGACCCCGCGATCGACTTCGTGGCGCTGGCCGAGGCGATGGGCGTGCCGGCCACCAGGGCCGACACGGCCGACGCGTTCGCAGAGCAGCTGGGCGCGGCGCTCGCCCGACGTGGCCCCGCGCTGGTCCAGGCCGTCGTCCCCCAGATCATCTGAGGGCGACGACGGACCGACCGGTCAGGCGGAGGCGCCTTCTTCGGGGATCGGCTCCCACCACTGGCACCACCACTCGCCGCCCACCAGGATCCGGATCTGGGGGTGCCAGCAGTAGTGGAGGGACTCGTCGGGATCGAGGTAGTACAGGCAGTTGTCGCACTTCTCGTCCCCGTGGGGCTCGCCGCGCAGGACGGCCCGGTCGATGAAGCCCTTCAGCTCGAGCCAGTTCGTCTCGTCGATGGGCTTGGGTTCCGGAGGGGGGATGTCGTCGTAGCTCATGGCCCGAACCTAGCCAACCGGAGCCGGCGGGGGACCAACCCGGCCGGCGCCGCGGGCCTCAGGACCAGAAGGCCCGCAGTTCGTCGGCGTCGGCGGCGGCCTGACGGCGGGCCATCGCCACGGCGTCGGGGACGGCGCGGGGGTCCATGAGGGTCAGGACGTCCATGGTCTCCGGCGTGCGCACGAACACCGCGGTGCCCGTCGCCCGCAGCGCGTCGAGCTCGGCGACGATGCTCCCCGGGCCGTGGGTCATCATCGCCTCCTCGACCCCGGCGCCGTCGCTGAGGGCCAGGACGACGGCTCGGCGCGACCCGGCGAGGAGATCGAGGTGGAGCCCCGTGCCGCTCACGCCCCCGTCCATGCAGCGACGGTCGAGGACGGGCTGGGGCGGGAAGAGACCGGGCACGGCGCTGCTCGCCGCGACCGCCCTGGCCGTGCGGACCTTCGCGGCCCTCGTCACGACGCACCGCTCGCCGGTGTAGGCGTCGACGCACGTGAGGTGCAACGCATCGGAGGGCCACCCCCGCGCCGCCAGCACCGCGGTGAGGTTCCGGGTCATGGTGGCCGGGGAGGGGGTCCGCGCCGCGAGCGCGGCGTGGCCGATCCGGCGGATGGTGTCGGGCTCGGCGTCGGTCGCGGTCGCGAACGCCTCGAGGGCGCGCTGCTGGCTCGGTCCGAGCCCGTCAGCCGGCGCCAGCGCCCCCATGAGCTTCGGGAGCTTGGCCAACACGGTCAGCTCCTTGCGGAGCCGGCCGATGTTGCCGGCCTCGAGGACCGAGGCGACGAGCGAACCCGCCGACGTGCCCACCACCCGTTCGGCGCCGCCGAGGTCGATGCCCCGTTCGGACAGCTCGTGGAGGTAGGTGATCTGCCATGCCACGAAGTACAGGCCGCCGCCTCCGAGGCACAGGGTCGAACCGAGGCGCCGCCCGTAGGCGGCCTCGAAGTCACGGGGCAGGGCCAGCCCGTCGGGCTCTGGCGGTGTGGCGGCCCCCTGGGCGGCCAGGCCGGCGATGTCGGTCACGGCGAGAAGGTACCCGCCGCGACCCGCAGATCAGCCTCGGCGGGAGCCGCGTGCACCGTGCCCGCCGCCCCGACCCGACGACGACGACCCCGGTCCACCGCTGCGGGAGCGACCGCCGCGTCCCGAGCCCTCCGGCCGGCCCGCTCCACCGGAGCGACGTCGACGCGACGACGGCGACCCGGCGGCCTCGCCGGTGGCGGTGACCTTGGTGGTACGACGTCGCGAGTTCGGTGCGCCACCCCGCCCCGCGCCGTCGGGGGCGGGCCGGTCGAGAGCGTCGGCGATCTCGGCCGCGGAGCGGCGGGACCGGGCACCGGGGGCCAGCTCGGCGAGCAGCGGGTGACCGGGGTGGGCCGTCGTGGTGGTGGGGTCGATGCCGGCCTTGCGGGCGAGCTGGCGGACGTCGCCGTGCTGGCTCTCCGTGGCGAGCGTCACCACGGTGCCGTCCGCGCCGGCGCGGGCCGTGCGCCCCGACCGGTGCAGGTACGCCTTGTGCTCGACCGGCGGGTCGGCGTGGATGACGAGCGTGACGTCGTCGACGTGGATCCCCCGGGCGGCGATGTCGGTGGCCACGAGGGCGGTGGCGCGGCCGTCGGCGAACGCGGCCAGGTTGCGGGTGCGGGCGTTCTGGGCGAGGTTCCCGTGCATCTCGACGGCCGGCACCCCGTGGGCGTTGAGCTGGCGGGTGAGCTGCTTGGCGCGGTGCTTGGTGCGGGTGAAGACCATCGTCCGCCCGGGGGCCGAGGTGAGGTCGACGAGGACGGGCAGGCGGTCGGCGGTGCTCACGTGCAGCACGTGGTGGACCATCGTGGCCACCGGGGACTCCACGGCATCGACCGAGTGGGTGACGGGGTCGGTGAGGTACCGACGCACGATCACGTCGATGCCGTTGTCGAGCGTCGCCGAGAAGAGCATCCGCTGGCCCACCTGGGGGGTGCGGTCGAGGAGGCGCTTCACCACGGGGAGGAACCCGAGGTCGGCCATGTGATCGGCCTCGTCGAGCACGGTGATCTCGATGCGGTCGAGCGACGCGTGGCCCTGGCCGATGAGATCCTCGAGGCGGCCGGGGCAGGCGACGACGATGTCGACACCGGCACGCAGGCTGCTCACCTGGGGGCCCTGGCCGACACCGCCGAAGACGGTGAGGGTGCGCAGTCCGAGAGGACGGGCGAGGGGTCGGATCGTCTCCTCGATCTGGCTGACGAGCTCACGGGTGGGGGCGAGGATCAGCGCCCGGGGCCGACCGGGCTTGCGGTCCCGGCGGTCGGCGGCGAGCCGGGTGAGGACCGGGAGTGCGAAGGCGAGCGTCTTGCCCGAACCGGTGCGGCCGCGACCGAGGACGTCGCGGCCGGCGAGCGAGTCGGGCAGCGTGGCGGTCTGGATGGGGAACGGGAGGGTGATTCCGAGCCGCGACAGGGCGACGCAGAGCTCGTCGGGCACACCGAGGTCGGCGAAGGTGGCTTCGCCGCCGTGGGGGGATCTGACCGGCGCCGGGGACGCGGTGGGGGACGAGGACACGTGGGGGCGACGGGGCGCCATGGCTGACTTCCTTCGGGTGAGGTCCGCGTGGCGGACCAGACCTCGCCACCTCGACGGTGGGGCCTCTCAGCGCAGCGGCGCCGCTCCCTGATCGGAACGACCATGACACGCTACCGGTCGATCGACGCGCCCGCGCGCCATGCCGGCGATCAGACCGAGCGACCGACGAGGTACCCGGAGCGCACCGCACCCTCGATGTAGCCCACCGTCGCGGCGTCGCCGACCACCTCCACGTCGAATCCGGAGGCCCGCAGCGCATCGGCGAGGTCGGTGTCGGCCTCGACGCCGCTGGCCAGGATCACCTGGTCGGCCGGCGCCACCTCGTCGCGTCCGCCCTCCCGGTAGACGACCTCGCCGCTGCGGATCTCCGACAGCTCGGCACCGGTCACGAAGCGGACGCCGTGGGCCCTCGCCTCGTGGAGCGCCCGGGCCCGGCGGGGATGGGCCATCTCCAGACCGAGCTTCTCGCCCTCCTCGAGCACCGTGACACGGCGGCCTCGCTCGGCGAGGAACTCGGCCAGCTCCACCCCGACGAGGCCACCCCCGACGACCACCACGTCGCGGCCGAGGGGCATCCAGCGCCGCGACAGCCGCCGCACCGTCGCCATGTCGCGGGTGAGCCCGAGACGGCGGCCGGCGCCGACGACGATCCGCTGGTACCAGGCGAGGCGGCGGGTGACGCGGGGATCGTCACCGGTGAGCAGGGCCCGCAGGTCGTCGCCGGACAGCACGTGGGGCAGGAACGCCCCGGGCACGTCGGGTCGCGATCGGCGGGCGCCGGTGGCCACGACGACGACGTCGGGGGCGAGCCCGCGCAGCACCGTCTCGTCGACCGGCGTGTCGAGGCGGACCTCGACGCCCGCGTCGGCGACGGCCGCGGTGAGGTAGCGCACCAGCTCGGCGTTTATCGGGGTGGTGAGCGAGGAGAAGCGGGCGGTGCCGCCCAGGTGGCCGCTCTTCTCGAGGAGCGTGACCCGGTGGCCACGCGTGGCCGCCACGCGGGCGGCCTCCATGCCGCCGGGGCCGCCCCCGACCACGACGACGTGGCGTCGGGTCGGTGCCGCCTCGAGGGGGCCCTCGTCGTAGTGGCCCAGCTCGGCGTTGACGGCGCACACCGGCGTGCCGTCCCAGAAGTTCTGGGCGACGCACACGAAGCAGTTGATGCAGGTGCGCACCAGGTCGGGACGGCCCTCGCGGAGGCGCAGCGGGATCTCCGGGTCGGCGAGGAGCTGGCGGCCCATCGACACGAAGTCGCAGACGCCGTCGGCGACGAGCTCCTCGGCGGCGTCGGGGAGGATCCGCCCGACGGCGATCACCGGGACGCCGACGGAGTGCTTGACCTGTCGGGCGAGCTCGACGTACTGGTTCGGTTGCCAGGGCAACGGCCCGTCGGTGAACCCCGTCCCCATGGCGTTGGGCGAGCTGGCGCTCACGTGCACGGCGTCGGCTCCGGCGATCTCGGCCAAGCGGGCGTAGCGGGCCGCGAGGTCGGGGGTGATGCCGCCGGCCGCGTACTCACGACCGTCGAGGCGCACGACGAGGGCGAACGCGCCGCATCGGCGACGTACGGCGGTGACGACCTCGGTGAGGAGGCGGGCCCGGTTCTCGACCGATCCGCCGTAGTCGTCGTCCCGGCGGTTGAACCGCGGCGAGAGGAACGTCGAGAGCAGGTAGCCGTGGGCGGCGTGGATCTCCACGCCGTCGAGGCCGGCGGCCTGGACCCGGGCGGCCGCGTCGGCGAAGGCGTCGACCACCCAGGCGAGGTCGTCGGTGGTGGCGGCGCGGTGCGTGGGGCGCTTCCCACCCGTCTGGACGGCCATCTTCATCAGCTCGTCCATCGAGATGGCGCTGATGTCGAGCTCGTCCTCGGGCAGGGGGACCGACGGCACGAGCTGAGGTCGATCGTCCTGGGCGTCGACTCCCGCGGTCTTGCCGTGGTGGCACATCTGCACGATCAGCTTCGTGTCGTGGCGGTGGACGGCCTCACCCAGCCGGGTGAGGCCGGGGACGAAGCGGTCGTCGGAGAGGGCCGGTTGGTGGCGGGAGGTGGCGCCCACCGGCCAGGCCACGGCCGAGGTCTCGAGGATCAACAGGCCGACCCCGCCACGGGCGCGGGCCTCGTAGTGGGCGATCGTGAGGTCGGTGATCTCACCGTCGTCACAGGTGTTCTGGTCCATCGCCGGCATGACGATGCGGTTGGGAAGGTTCAACGAGCCGATGCGGCCGGGCGAGAGCAGGGCGGTGTGATCCATTCCTCCCGACGTTACGCCGGGGTAGAAAGGCGGTGATGACCGACCGCGCCGATGCCGATGCCTACGGCGACATGTCGGCGCACCAGCTCGTCGAGGAGCACCACCAAGAGGAGCTCCGCCAGCGCTACTACGGGCTGCTCCAGGAGCTCCGCGTCCTCCTGCCGGGCGTGCAGGTCCTGGTCGGGTTCCTGCTCACCGTGCCGTTCGCGCTCGGCTTCGAGGAGCTCGACACCACCGGTCGGCGCCTCTACGGGGTGGCGCTGGGGTCCGGGCTCATGGCGGTGATCAGCTTCGTGTCCCCGACGGTCTTCCACCGCGTCGGCGGGCGTACGTTGCGCGCCGAGCGGCTGGTGATGGGGATCCGCAGCACCCGGGCCGGACTGGCGTTCCTCGCCCTGGCGCTGCTGTCGGGCTCGTTGCTCGTCACCCGGTTCGTGTTCGACACGGCCGTCGCGGTCGTCTTCGTCGGTGCGATCGCCCTGGCGATGGCGGTGTTCTGGGTGGTGATCCCGCTGCGGGCGTCCCGGCACCGACACCTGCCGCCCGCCTCGACCCGACCCGACCGCGACGATCAGGGGTAGAGCTCGACGAGGCGATCGACGGTGGCGTTGATCCGACCGAGGTAGAGGAGCGGGAACGCCGCCCCGAAGAGGAACTGCATGCTCATCCGGTCGACGGCCTCGGTGCGCACCTCGGCGGCGATCGCCGGGAGCGACGCCTCGAGGTCGGGCCCGGGACGCAGGTCGGGGCCCACCCCGCGATCGGTGCAGGCGGCGTCGAGGGCACGCAGGTACGCGCCGAGGTGCCGATCGACGGTGGTCCGCTCGACGGTCGGTTCGAGCGCGAAGGTCAGCATCTCGACGACGTCACGCCAGGGGGTGTCGCGTGAGGCCAGCTCCCAGTCGAACACGACCGCTCGACCGTCGGTGCGGAACCCCACGTTGCGGACGTTGAAGTCGTCGTGGACGAGCGTGGTCGCCACGACGTCACGGGCCGGGTGCCAGGCGCCGATGGTCTCGACGAGCGCCCGACGGCGCCGCCACCGCCGGTCGTCGACGATGTCGGGGAAGCGCCGCCGGGCGTCGTCGAGGATCGCCCCCCAGAGCGCGGCGTCCGCCTCGCGATCGTCGGTGCGTCGGCGCGGCCCGGCCCAGATCAGGTGCTCGGCGGTCGGGAAGTGGGCAGCATGGACCTCGGCCACGGCGGCGAGGGCCACGTCGACCCGGTCGGGGGTCCATCCGTCGAGCCGGCCGGCCACGTCGCACGCCGCCAGCGGGCTGACCAGGTCCAGGACCACCACGCCCTCTCCCGACCCGCCCACCGCGGTGGCCACCAGGCCGGGCCCGTGGGTGACGACCGGCCCCCCGAGGCGCTGCGCCTCGAGCTCGCGGCGGGCGGTGCCGGTCGTCTCGGTGGCGGCCCGCCAGGCCCCGTAGGGGCGGGGGAGCGGGATCCCGTACCGCTCCACGATCCAGGGGATCAGGCCCTCGGCGAGCCCTCGGGGCGGCGAGACCTTGACCACCACCTCACGGACGGCTGCGTCGCGGCCGCTCGCCGTGCGCCACGCGAGGGTGGCGGGCACGACGCCGTTCCAGCCCCCGCCGGCGCCGTACTTGGCCTCCAGCCAGGGCTCGTCAGCCTCGACGGCCGGCGCACGGTGCGGGGCGAGGACGGTGACCTCGACCGGCTCGCCCTCCCGCTCGGCGAGCCCGGCCTCCAGGCAACGGCGCACCTCGGCATCGTCCATGGCCGGTCACGGTAGCCACGGCGACGCGCGGTGCCGGGGCGGCGTCCCGGGGCCGGCGACGGGGTCGTCGGTAACGTACGGCCGTGCCCGAGACCGGCGATCCGCCCACGGCGATGCGATGGTGCCCGCCCGCGGCGATGCGGTGGTGGGAGACGCCGGAGCTCACGGCATGGGGCCGGCTCCCTCTCCACGCCGTCCCCCACCCCGAGCGGCTCACGCTCGACGGCGAGTGGGACTTCCAGCTGGTCACGTCCCCGGACGCCGACCCCGGGCCGGACTGGCGCCCGATCGAGGTACCGGGCTGCTGGACGATGCAGGACGTCGGCGACCGACCGCAGTACACGAACATCGCCATGCCCTTCGACGGCGTGCCCCCGCTCGTGCCGGCCGAGAACCCCACGGGCCTCTACCGCCGCACCGTGGACGTGCCCGCCGGGTGGGAGGGCCGTCGGATCGTCCTGCACGTCGGCGCCGCCGAGAGCGCCCTGCTGGTGAGCATCGACGGAACGGTCGTCGGTCTGTCGAAGGACTCGCACCTGGCCGCCGAGTTCGACGTGACCGACCACGTCACACCCGGTCGGCGAGCCACGATCGAGCTCCGGGTGGCCAAGTGGTCCGACGCCAACTACGTGGAGGACCAGGACCAGTGGTGGCACGGCGGCATCACCCGATCGGTCTTCCTGTACGCCACCGAAACCGTGTACCTCGCCGAGGTGGGTCTCACGCCGTCACTGGAGGCTGACCTCGTCACCGGCGCCCTCGCCGTCGACGTCCTCGTCGCCGACCGGCGGGGACCGCTGGGGGACGGGTGGGTCGTGGAGGTCGAGGTCGGCGGCCTCGACGAGCCCGTTCGCACCCCTGTGCCCGGATGGCTCCCGAGGGGGCCGCTGCGCTTCACCGACGACGAGCAGGCGGTCGTGATGGCGTGGATCGGCGAGGCCATGGGCGCCGGCCGCTCCTTCGAGGCCGCCGTGGAAGCGGTCGACGCGCCCCCGGCGACGCGCCTCCTGCTGGCCCGCATCGCCCGTGCCCCGGCCGGTCGGGTGCAGCTGCACCTCGAGATGTCGGACGTGGAGCCGTGGTCGGCGGAGCTGCCCCGCCTGAGCGACGTGATCGTCCGCCTCCTCGACCCCTCGGGGCACGAGCACGAGCGGGCGAGCTACCGGGTCGGCTACCGACGGGTCGAGATCGACGGGAACCGCCTCCTGGTCAACGGCCGGCCCATCCTGATCCACGGGGTGAACCGCCACGACTTCCACCCCCGCACCGGCCGGGTGGTGACCGCCGACGACATCCGCGCCGACCTGGTGGCCATGAAGCGCTTCGGGTTCGACGCCCTCCGTACTTCTCACTACCCGAACGACCCCGTGCTGCTCGACCTGTGCGACGAGCTCGGCCTGTACGTGGTGGCCGAGGCGAACCTCGAGGCCCACGCCGAACCGCAGCTGGCCGCCGAGCCCCGGTACCTGGCGGCGTGGGTCGACCGGGTGTCCCGCATGGTGCGCCGCGACCGCCATCACCCGTCGGTGATCATCTGGTCGATCGGCAACGAAGCCGGCTACGGACCCAACCACGACGCCGCCGCGGCGTGGGTGCGCCACGCCGATCGCACCCGACCGGTGCAGTACGAGGGTGTGCTGGCCCACGGGTGGAACGCCGGCGCCGCGGCGTCGGATCTCACCGTGCCCATGTACGCCTCGATCGAGCAGCTGGTGAGCCACGCCACGAGCGGCGAGCAGACCCGGCCGGTGATCCTGTGCGAGTACTCCCACGCCATGGGCAACGGCAACGGCTGCCTGGCCGAGTACTGGGAGGCCTTCGAGACCACCGACGGCCTGCAGGGAGGGTTCATCTGGGAGTGGTGGGACCACGGTCTCGTGCAGACGCTCCCCGACGGCACCGAGCGCTGGGCCTACGGCGGCGACTTCGGCGACGAGCCCAACGACGGCAACTTCTGCGTCGACGGCCTCGTCCTCCCCGACCGCACCCCCAAACCCGCCCTCTACGAGCACCAGGCCCTCGCCGCCCCGCTGACCTTCGAGTGGGCGGACGTGGACGAGCGAGGCGGGTTCTTCTGGTCTCTGGGCACTCCGATGCCCATCACTCGCGTGCTGAAGGCACGCAACAACCTGTGGTTCCGAGACACCTCTTGGCTGCGGGTCACCTGGGAGGAGCGTCACGGCGAGACGGTCCTCGGGGCAGGCGAAGCAGAGCTGAACGACCTCGGACCCCGAGAATCAGCGACCTTCGACGTTGCCCTGCACCGACCCGCCGAGTCGAGCGTGGTCCTCACGGTGAGCACGGCCATCGACACCCCGTGGGCCCCCGCCGGCACGGTGCTCGCCACCAGCTGCCCCTCCTTCCCCACCGTGGCCGTGCCCCGCTCGGGGGACCTCGCCGATCGCTCCGATGTCGTGGGTCTCCTGACCCGACCGACCACGACCACCGACGAACTCAGGGGTCGACCAGATCCGACCCTGCGGATCGAACCCGAGGTGGGACTCACCGGTCCGATGCTCGCGACGGGACCATCGCTGTCCCTGTGGAGGGCACCGACCGACAACGACCCCGAGCCCGCGCGGGCCTGGCGGCGGTGGGGGCTGGATCGCCTCGAACGCGGACTCGTGACCGTCGCCGACGGCGACAGCGGATCGACGGTCGTGACCGCCGAGTGGATCACCGGGGACGGAACGGTCGTGCCCCACACGCAAGTGGTCACGACGCTGGCCGACGGCACCGTCGTGGTCGAGGAGGAGGTGACCATCCCCGACGGCTTCCACGACCTGCCCCGGGTGGGCACCACGTTCGACCTGGTCCCGGGCCTCGACACCGTCACCTGGTTCGGCCGGGGGCCGCACGAGACGTACCCCGACCGGCGGCGGGCGGGCTGGATCGGACGCCATTCGCTCCCGGTCGACGAGATGGCCTTCCCCTACATCACGCCCCAGGAGACCGGCGGGCGGGCCGACGTGCGCTGGTTCACCGTCACCGACGCCGCCGGCCACGGCGTGCGCATCGATCTCGACCGCCCCCGGCAGGTCTCGGTCACCCGCCATCGGGCCGCCGATCTGGCCGCCGCCACTCACCAGGAGGAGCTGGTCCACCGGCCCGAGGCCATCGTGCACCTCGACGCCGCCCACCGGGGACTGGGCACGGCCAGCTGCGGGCCGGACACCCTGCCCCAGTACCTCGTGCGCCCCGGTGTCCACCGCTGGGCCTGGTCCATCCGGACGATCTGACTCCGGCACCGGCCCGCTCGGTGTCAGCCGGCCGACGTGACCCGCACCGACTCGCCGTCGAGCGCCACGACGTCGCCGACCCGGAGCTGGCGACCCCGCCGGTGCTCGACCTCACCGTTCACCGTCACCGCCCCGTCCTCGAGCAGCACCTTGGCGTCGGACCCCGTGTCGATGAATCCGGCCAGCTTCAGGAGCTGCCCGAGCCGGATGCCCTCGTCCCGTATCGCCACGTCGCGCACGTCACATCCTGCCCGACGCCGCCCCGCTCCACCGAGGGCGGGGGTGGCGGGCGCCCACTGGTCAGAACGGCAGCGTCGCCGCTGCGGTGACCTCGACGGCGACCACGTGGTCGATGGCCGTCGCGGAACGACCGACGAACAGGTCGTGGCGGCCGGCGTCGAGGGCCCAGCCCCGCACCCGTCCCTTGGCCGACGGCTGCTTCATCCAGGCCACCGACGTGACCAGGCGCTCCCCGATCGACTCGGCGTCGGGGTCACCCGCCTGCCAGTACGCGAACGCCCGGTCGCCGAGCTCGAGGCGCACGGTCGTGGTCTCCCCCGGGTCGAGCACGACCTTGGCGAACGCCTTGAGCTCCTTGGGTGGTCGGTGCAGCAGCGGTGCCCGCGACCCCACGTAGAGCTGGACGACCTCGCTCCCCCGACGATGTCCGGTGTTGGTCACGTCGGCCTCGACCACCAGGGTGTCGCCGGCGGTGAACGTGGCCGCCGACAGGCGGGGCTCGCCCACCGTGAACGACGAATACGACAGCCCGTGCCCGAACGGGAACCGGACCGGGAGGTGGCGGTCGTCGTACCAGCGGTAGCCCACCAGCACACCCTCGCCGTAGACGATGCGGCCGTTCTCGGCCGGGAAGTTCCCCCACGACGGGTTGTGCTCGAGCCGTTCGGGGAAGGTCGTGGGAAGGCGGCCGCCCGGCTCGGCGTCGCCGAGGAGGACGTCGGTGAGCGCCTCGGACATCTCCTGGCCCCCGAACCAGATCTGCAGGAGTGCCCGCACCCGGTCGGCCCACTGCAGGGTGACCGGGGAACCGGTGTTGAGCACGACGACGGCGTCGGGGGCCACCGCCAGCACCCGTTCGACCAGCTCGTCCTGGCGACCGGGGAGGTCCATCGACACCCGGTCGGCACCCTCGGACTCCCAGTCGGCGTCGGTGCCGACGACCACCACCACGGCGTCGGCCGACGCCGCGGCGGCGACCGCCCGCTCGATGCCGTCCGCCCGGGCCGCGGGACGGGCCCCCAGCTTGACCCCGGAGATCAACGCACCGTCGGCGTTCGTGAGCTCGACGACGATGTCGCGGGGCCGGTCCGGGTCCAGCTCGAGCTCGGCGGTCAGCTCCAGGCCGCCGAAGCCGAAGAAGTCGTGGCCCGGTGGCCGCGGCGGGCCCGTGCCGTCGATCACCACCTCCCCGTCGACCAGCAGGCGGGCGGGGCCGGTCTGGACGAGCGACAGCAACCACCGCCCGGCCGTCGGCGGCCGCAGGCGTGCGGAGGCCCGCAGCGCATAGGCGCTCCCCACGCCGGCCGTCGGCGGACCGAGGGCGAGGAGCGTGGCGGCGTCACGGTGGGTGTGGCCGACGACCGTGCCCCCGAGGTCGTCGGCGGCGAAGTACTCGACCAACAGGCCGGGCTCGCCGTCGGGCCGCGTGAGCCACTCGGAGGGGACCTCGGGTGTCGTGAGCGAGATGTCGACACCGGGCTCGTGCACGATCTCCACGCCCGGCCCGAGCCGGTCGGCGAGCGCCTCGAGGGGCGAGCGCAGGTAGTGCGCGGGGAGCTGGGCCGAGCCACCGCCCATGATCTGGGCCCGGTCGGCGTTCGGCCCGAGGACGGCCACGCGACGCAGGGCCGCCGGCTCGAGGGGGAGGATCCCGTCGTTGACCAGGAGCACCGCCGCCGCCGCGGCCGCCTCCCGGACCTGGGCGCGGTGGACGGGATCGTCGACGGACGTCGGCGCCTCCCCCGGCGGGTCGTCGAGGGCCCCGAGGCGATCGAACACCCCGAGGAGCCGGAGCAGCGCGGCGTCGAGGAGGGACTCGTCGACGCGGCCGGCCCCGACGGCCGCGGCCAAGGCCGGGCCGTAGGCCCGGCCGGTGCCGGGCATCTCGAGGTCGAGCCCGGCGGCGATGGCCGCCTCGGTGTCGGCGAGGGCGAACCAGTCGCTGACGACGAACCCCTCGAAGCCCCATTCGCCGCGCAGGACGTCGCGGAGCAGCCACGAGCTGTCGGCGCAGAACTCTCCGTTGAGCCGGTTGTAGCCGGTCATCACCCCGAGTGCCCCGCCGTCGCGCACCGCCATCTCGAACGGCAACAGGTAGAGCTCGCGGAGGGTGCGCTCGTCGGCCACCGTGTCGGCGCTCATGCGATCGAGCTCGGACTCGTTGCCGGCGAAGTGCTTCACCGTGGTCGCCACGCCCTGCGATTGGGCCCCCCGCACGAACGCCGCGGCCAGCCGCCCGGCCAGGAGGGGGTCCTCGGAGTACGACTCGAAGTTCCGACCGCCCAGAGGGGAGCGGTGCAGGTTCACCGTCGGGGCCAACAGCACCCGGCAGGTCTTGGCCCGGGTCTCCTCGCCGAGCAGCGCGCCCAGCCCCTCGACGACCTCGACGTCCCAGGTGGCCCCGAGGGCGGCGCCGCACGGGATGCACACCGACGTCGACGCCTCGGCGCCCAGGCCGGGCAACGACGTTCCCCGGGCCCCGTTCGGACCGTCGGTGACGCGCACCGACGGGATCCCCAGTCGGTCCACGGCCACCGTCGACCAGAGGTCGGCACCGGCGAGCAGGGCGGCCTTCTCGGCGACGGTCAGCTGTGCGACGACAGCGACGAGGTCCCGGGCCACGGGCCCACCCTACGACAACCCGAAAACGGCGACGGCCGGGGCACGTGGCCCCGGCCGTCCCGACGGAGTGGGAAGGGTCAGGCGTTGCTGACGATCTTGGCCTTCGCCGAGGCGAACTCCTCGTCACTCAGCTTGCCCGCGTCGTGCAGGTCGGACAGCTGCTTGAGCTGCTCGGCCGGCGACCCCCCGGTCGCGGTCTCACGGATGTAGCTGTCCATGGCCTTCTGCTGCGCCTGGGCGGCGGCCATCCGGCGCTCGGCCATTCCCCCGCCGCGCACGATGAGGTAGATGAACACCCCGAGGTACGGGAGCACGAGGACGAACAGCACCCAGAGGAACTTCGCGAACCCGTTCGTCTCGCGATCGGAGAACAGGTCGATGAACACCTGGAACAGCAACATGATCCAGATGAAGATCAAGAAGAAGTAGACCATCGACAGGAACACCTCACCGGTGCCCCATTCGGCTGCGAACATGTGGTTGCTCCCTTGCGTCGTGCCGTGCGGTGGTGCAGACGGCCAGGCGAGACTGTAGGTCCGCCGTCAGGCCCGGTGCGTCACCCTGTTCGGGCGATTCCGCGGCCCGCCGGTCCACCGGTCACCCGCGGGGCCACTCCGGGGGGCGCTTCTGCACGAACGACGCCAGCCCTTCCATCATCTCGGGCGTCATCATCGCCCGGTGGAACATGCCCTGGTCGACCGGAGGCAGGCGCTGGTTGATGCTGTGCTTCACCTCGATGCGGGCCTTCGGACCGGTGAGGGCGATCTGTTCGAGCACCCAGTCGACGTGGGCGTCGAGCTCCTCGTGGGGCACCACCTTGCCCACCAGCCCCATCGCCGCCGCCTCGGTGGCGTCGATCTCCCCGGCGGTGAAGAGCAGGTAGCGCGACCGGGCGAGCCCGACCACCTCGCCGAGCCGGGCCACCATCACCGGATCGGGGATGCCCCGCAGCAGCTCCGGTACCCGGAACCGGGCGCGGTCGGAGGCCACCGAGACGTCGCAGCACAAGGTGAGGTCGAGGCCGCCGGCGTGGCAGAGGCCGTTGACCTTGGCCACCCAGAGCTTGCGGCACCGCTCGATGTGACGGAACGGGAACTGGTCGGTGGAGTCCCACTCGACGGCCAGGCCCTCGGTGTCCTCGGCGTTGCCGGCCATGTCGCCACCGGCCCCGAACCACTCGTCGGTGCCCGTCAGGCAGACGGCGTCGAGCTCGGCCTGGCCGTCGGCCCAGATGGCGGCCCGCTTCAGGGCCCGGTACATGTCCTGGGTGAAGGAGTTGCGCCGCTCGGTGCGGTCGATGCGCAGGTGCAGCACCCGCCCGCGCAGCTCCGCCACGATGAAGCGGGTACCGAAGTCGGGCAGTTCGAGTTGGAGGTCGTCGTCGCTCACGTCAGTCCAGCCCGTACAGCGCGGCGGCGTTGCTCCACAGGACCTTCTCGACGACCGCGTCGTCGAGACCGCCCATCACCCGCTCGGCGTAGACCCGGGGACGCTGCGCCGGCGTCTGGGGTCCGGGGTGCTGGCAGGTGGGGTGGGGGTAGTCGGTCTCGAAGAGGATGTTGTCCGGGTAGGCCGTGATGGCGTCGCGGGCGACCTGCTCCTCGAACCAGAAGCAGCCGTAGATCTGACGGCGGTAGTACTCGCTCGGGAGCAGGTCGTACTCGGGGTGCTCGAGGCGGATGCCGCCGTTGCGCCACTGCCAGTCGAACGTCTCGAGCGCGCCGGGCACCCAACCGACGCCGCTCTCCACCGAGACGAACTTCAGGTCCGGGAACCGGTGGCACACGCCGCCGAAGACGAGGTCGGCCACGCAGCGCATGTTGTCGAGGAAGATGAGCGAGCTGACCTTGGCGAAGTTCGTCATCCACCCCATGTCCGCCTCGTCGTTGAACATCGTTCCCATCGACCCTCCCCCCACGTGGAAGTTGACGGGGATGCCGGCCTCCTGCGCCCGCGCCCAGATCGGGTCCCAGTGGCGGTGGGCGAGCGGCGGCATGCCGTAGTCCTGGGGCTGGTTGCAGAAGTTGATGGCGCGGTGCCCGTTGGCCAGGCACCGGTCGATCTCGGCGATCGACAGCTCGAGGTCCCAGAAGGGCAGTGCGGTGATGGCGATGAGCCGGTCGGGGTCGGCGGAGCACCAGTCGACGAGGAAGTCGTTGTAGGCCCGCACGCACTGGGCCACGAGCTCACGGTCGCCGAGGCGGAGGAAGTAGCCGTTGCCGAACCCGCCCACGTTGGGGTACAGCACCTGGGCGTCGATGCCCTCGCGGTCGAGGAACTCGAGGCGGGCGTGGGGGTCGTACATCGCCGGGGCGATGTCGTCGAACGTCTCGGGGATCGACGCCGGCATGATGCCGTCGTGCCCGGCCATGGAGTAGTAACCCGGCGAACCGATCCGCTCGCCGCCGGCCACCCAGGTGTCGCGGCCGTCGATGCGCTCGATGTGGGGGACCTGGTCGTGACGCGACGCGGGGAACGCTCGCGTCCACGTGTCGGGTGGCTCGGTGAGATGGGTGTCGACGTCGATCACCCGGTGGCGGTCGAAGAGATCGCCGGTGGTGGTGTCGGCGTCCGCGGTGAGGGTCATGGTGCGCTCCAGTGGGTGGTGGGGGCGGCGGTCAACGGGGCATTCCCTGGGGCCAGGTGCCGGTGACACCGTCGGCCTCGAGCTCCTCGAACGTGTGCGGGTCGAGTCCGAGCTGGTCCACGAGGATCTCACGCGAGTGCTGCCCGAGGAGCGGCGCGGGCGTGCGGATCCAGCGCTCGACGCCGGCGTAGCGGAACGGCAGGCCCATCACCGGGTGCGTGCCCGCGACCGGGTGCTCGGAGTGCTCGAAGGTCCCGCGGTGGACGTACTGCGGGTGGTCGGAGCTGGCCCGTGGGTCGACGCTGCGCCCGGCGGGCACACCCGCGGCGACGAGGGCCTCGACGGCCGCGTCGCGGTCGACGCCCGCCGCCCACGACGCCACCTCGGCGTCGATGCGGTCATGGGCCGCCCGCCGGCCGGCGGAGGTGGCGAGCGCCGGGTCGGCGGCGAGGTCGTCACGCCCCATCACCGCGGTGAGCGCCTGCCACTGGTCGTCGGTGACCACCGCGAGGGCCAGCCAGCGCTCCGTCCCGGCGCACGCGTAGAGGTTCTGCGGGCTCCCCTCGGGGCCGCGGTTGCCGTCGCGCTCGACCACGTGGCCGTAGGCGCTCCACTCGAGCACCGGTTCGGCGGCGACGTTGAGCGCGGCCTCGAACATCGGGGCCTCGACGAGGCACCCCTCGCCGGTGCGGTCGCGGTGGGCGAGGGCCACGAGGGTCGCGAACGCGGCGTGCACCCCGCCGTTGGGGTCGCAGGGTCCCCTTTGGATGCGGGGCTGATCGTCGGGGTGGCCCGTCACCCACGCCAGCCCCGTCACCTGCTCCATCGTCTGCGCGAACCCCGGGCGATCCCGCCACGGGCCGCTCAGCCCGAACGCGGGCATCCGGACGAGGACGGCCGCCGGGTTCGTGGCGTGCACCACGTCCCAGTCGAGCCCGAAGGACTCGAGGACGCGGGGCGTGAAGTTGTCGACGACGACGTCGGCCCACTCGACGAGACGGAGGGCGAGGGCCCGTCCCCGCTCGTCGTCGAGGTCGAGGGTGAGGTCGCGCTTGTTGGCGTTGGCCTGCAGGAAGAAGGCGCTGCGCTCCCACCACTGCGGCAGGGCGGCGAAGGCTCCGCCGGTGAGGCGCATGCCGTCGAGGCGACGGGTGGACTCGACGTGCACGACGTCGGCCCCGAGTCCGGCCAGCAGCGCGGTCGACGAGGGTCCGGCCCACCAGGCGGTGAGGTCCAGGACCTTGAGCCCCACGAGCGGCAGCTCGGCGGGGCGAGGACGGGGTCGGGTGGGCGCGGCGGGCTCGTCGGTGGTCCAGTCCCCGCCCGCGTGCTCGCCGGCGAGCGGCGCAGGACGCGGCGGAGGGGGATCCTGACCGTCGATCCGCCACGGGCGGCGGGGCATGAGGAACGTGCCGGTCGGATCGGGACCGAAGACGCCTCGCTCGACGGCCTGGTCGAGCGAGGCGACCTGGGTCGGGTCGCTCACGGGGGCCACCGGGATCCGCAGCAGCGCGGCGGCGTCGACGATCTCGGCTGTCGTGTGCTGCGTGGTCCAGGCCCGGACGATCTCGTTCCACTCCACGCGACGGGCGACCCGCGTGGCCAGCGACGCCCATTCGTCGTCGCCGAGCAGATCGGGGCGCTCGATGAGCACCAGGAAGGCGTCGAACTGGTCGCGGGTGTTGGTGTTGAAACCCACGTAGCCGTCGCTGGTGGGCTCGATGGACGGCGTCTCGAACTGGCGGGAGGGCAGAGCGGGGTCGAAGGGCGGACGCCCGGCCAGCGACTGGAAGAGGTCGTTGAAGACGGTGCAGGTGAGGTTGGCGATGTCGTGCACGCTGACGTCGACCAGCTCCCCCTCACCCGTGCCCAGCGCACGGCGGACCGCGGCCAGGGCGCCGACCGCCGCGTAGGCACCGGTCACCCAGTCGACGATGCGGCCTCCGGCCTGGATGGGAGGACGCTCGGGTCCACCTCGGATCGAGAGGCCCCCGCTCTCGGCCTGGGCCGTGAACTCGGTGCCCGGCCGTCCCGCCCACGGCCCGTCGAGGCCGTAGACGGTGGCCGCGGCGATCACCAGCGCCGGGTCGTCACGACGCCAGGCGGCGAGACGCTCGGGATCGGGGGACGTCGTCGGCCCGCCGACCACCACCAGGTGGGCCTCCCGACGCCAGCGGTCCAGGTCGCCGCTCGGGACGCAGCGGTGGCCGTGCCGGAGGTACCGGTAGAGCGCGCCGTCCTCTCCGGAGGGCGCATCGGCGCCCCAGCGCCAGCGCCGGAGCGGGTCGCCGTCGACCGGCTCGACGCGGACGACGTCGGCGCCGGCGTCGCCGAGGAGCTTGGCGCAGTAGGCCCCCGGGAGGCCGTCGGAGGTGTCGAGCACCCGGATCCCGCGCAGCGGCGCGATCGGTCGGGCTGGCGAGCCGGTGTCCCCCACCGTCGGGACCGTAACGATGGCGCTGGAACGTGTCCACCCAGGCCCGACGGCGGCCGGGGCGGGCACCGGGGAGCCGCGGTGGTCAGTCGGGTCGTTCGTGCTGGACGGCGGCCCGGGCGGCGAGCCTCGGCGCGATCAGCTGGTCGACCACCCGACGATGGGCGGGATGGTCGCGGTAGAGCTCCCATCCGGCCCGGTCGTCGAAGTCGGCGACGACGGCCACGGAGGCGTTGTCCGCCCCCAGGCCCAGGTCGAGCCCGACCACGTAGTCGCGCATCGGGATCTGCTCGGGCAACGCCCGGAGCGCCTCGACGACGGCGTCGACCTCGTCGGCGCCGGTGCCCGGGTGGAAGGTCAACAGCACCACGTGGCGAAAGGACATGGGCACAGCCTGGCCGAACCCCGCCGGGCACTCCACCCGGACCCACCCCTGTGGGCCCCACCCCGTCGAGACCGGCCTCGCAGAGGGTTGTGTCGCGCCCCGGGGAGGAGTAGGAAAGGCGGCGTCAGCGGGTTCGCTCGGGCCACGGCACCAGGTGCCGGGAATGCGAGGGCCTCGCCGAGCGTCGATGTGACGGAGAGATCGGCCCGAAGGGTCGCCGAGCACCGGAGTGTGCAGCCGAGATGATGACCGATACCGCGCTCCTGGGCGTCGTGCTCACGCCCCGCCAGATCTGGGAGCTGTTGGACCTCGTCCGCGACGAGCCCGGCGACGCCGACGAGGACGTCCTCGACGCCATCATGGCCAAGCTGCGCAACCCGCGGCAGTTCACGAAGGCCAGCGCGTCGAAGTACCAGGGCCGCCTGCTCGTCCTCAGCGCCGAGGAGCACGAGGCGCTGCTGGGCCTCGTCGTCGACGACGTCACCCCGCCCGACGCGGTGATCGAGTCCGTCGGCGATCGGCTCGAGGGCCTCGTCCCCGACCGGCGCCGGGCCCGTCGGGACGGCGACGCCAACGGGAACGGCTGACCGCACGGTGGTCGCCGCACCGCTCGACGCGCACCGGGCCCGCAACCTGGCCGCCGTCGAGGGGGCCTTCGCGGGCATCGGTGCCGGTGACGCCGCCCGCCAGCTGGAGCACTACACCGACGACCTGGTGATCGAACTTCCCTACGCCTCGCCACCCAGGCGCGTGGAGGGGAAGGACGCCGCCCTGGCCTACCTCGGCGCCGCCCTCGGTGCCTTCGAGCTCGACCTCGTCATCGACGAGGTCCACGCCGGGCTCGACCCCGACGAGCTGGTCGTGGAGTTCTCGGGCACGGGCCGCCACCGGCCGACCGGGTCGGCCTACGCGAACCGCTACATCGCCGTGTTCGGGTTCCGCGACGGCCGCATCGTCCGTCAACGCGAGTACTACAACCCGGCGGCGAGCCCCACCGGCGGGGCTTGAGCTCAGCGCTCCCGCAGGACCCGCCCGAAGGCTCGGACCTCGTCGACGAAGGGGCCCGGCCGCTCGAAGGCCGCGAAGTGCCCGCCTCGGGCCTGCTCTCCCCAGTACACGAGGTCGTAGGCCTTCTCGGCCCACGCCCGCGGGGTCTGCAGCAGCTCGAACGGGTAGACGGTGTGCCCGGTCGCCACGTCCACCCGGCCGCCGACCGGGTCGGTGGGTGAGGTGCCGGCGCGTGCCGACTCGGCGTAGAGGCGAGCGGCGGACCCGGCGGTGTTCGTGACCCAGTAGGCCATGAGGTTGTCGAGGAGGCGGTCCCAGCCGAAGGTGGCGGCCATGCTCGCGTCGTCGAGATCGCTCCAGACGTGGAACTTCTCGAGGATCCAGGCGGCGAGCCCGACCGGGGAGTCGGTGAGGCCGTAGGCGAGGGTCTGGGGCCGGGTGCTCTGGATGGCCATGTAGCCGGTGCCGTCGGCGATGCGCTCGCCGGCCACCGCGAAGCGGGCCATGTCGGCCTCGGTCACCCCCGCCATGGCGTCGGGGTCATCCGCGTCGGGGAAGGCGAAGATCATGTTCACGTGCAGGCCGATGAGGCGCTCCGCGTGGTCGCGACCCATCCACCGGGTCACGACGGCCCCCCAGTCGCCGCCCTGGGCCACGAACCGGTCGTACCCGAGCTGCGTCATCACCTCGGCGAGGGCCGACGCCACCCGTCGGGCGTCGAGCCCCGGGGTGCGGGTCGGTCCGGAGAACCCGTAGCCCGGCATGGACGGGATGACGACGTGGAAGGCGTCCGCGGCCGTCCCGCCGTGGGCCTCGGGATCGGTGAGCGGCTCGATCACGTCGAGGAACTCGACGAACGAGCCGGGCCACCCGTGGGTGAGCAGCAGCGGCGTGGCGCCGTCGTGCGGCGAGCGGACGTGCAGGAAGTGAACGGTCTCGCCCTCGGCCTCGGTGAGGAACTGGGGCCGGCGGTTCATGGCCGCCTCGCGGGCCCGCCAGTCGTAGCGGTGGCGCCAGTGGTCGACGGCGGCCCGCACCTCGCTCACGGGGATGCCGAACGACCAGGGCTCACCGGGGGGCTGATCCGGCCAGCGGGCGTTGTCGAGTCGCCGGTGGAGGTCGTCGAGGACCTCGTCGGGGACGGCGATCGTGAAGGGCTCCGGGGTGGGCATGCCCGCCATGCTGGCCCAGCGGCGGGGGCGCCCGCGCCGCGCCGCTACATGGGCATGCGGCCGGCGGTGATCCCGCCGTCGACGTAGATCACCTGGCCGTTCACGTACCGCGAGTCGTCGGCGCAGAGGAAGGCGATCACGTCGGCGATGTCGGCGGGTGTGCCCACCCGCCCGAGCGGCACCCCCTTGGCCCGTTCTGCGGCCCGATCGCCCTGGTAGTTGGCGGCGGTCCCGTCGCTGACGATCAGGCCGGGCCCCACGGCGTTGGTGCGGATGCCCGAGGGGCCGAGCTCGAGGGCCATGGTCCGCGTGAGCGACTCCACCGCGGCCTTGGTGGCGGGGTAGGTCCCGAGGCCCGGCGAGTTCGTGTACGCCGCGCCCGAGGAGAGGTTCACGATGCTCCCTCCGCCGCCGGCCTTCATGAGCGGGGCGAAGGCCTGGGTGCACCAGACGACGCCGAGCACGTTGACCTCGATCACGGCGCGGGCGTCGTCCGGCGACATCTCGAGGATCGAGTGGAACGCCCAGATCCCGGCGTTGTTGACGAGGATCTGACAGCCGTCGAGCGACGCCGCGACGGCGTGCACCGCGTCGGGGTCGGTGACGTCGCACTGCCGCCAGTCGCCGTCGACCGCCGCGGCGGTCGCCGCGGCTCGTTCCCCGTCCAGGTCGAGAGCCACGACGTGGTGACCGTCGCGAGCCAGCCGTTCGGCGGTGGCCCGACCGAGTCCCTGCCCGGCACCGGTGACCACGGCGATCCCCATCGTCGACTCCTCCTCGTCCGCCCGCGACGGCAGCCTTCCTTGATCGTGCCAGAGTTGGCGACATGCCCCGACCAGCCGCCGTGTTCATGGCCGGGTTGGCCCTCCTGGCCGGGGTGAACCTGGTGCGCTCGGCCACGAGCGACGCCCCGACGGATCCGGCCCGGGCCGCCGCGCCGATGGCGGCCGACCTCACGTCCGCAGCCGGGCCGCGGGCGACCTCCGCCCCCTCCCGCCCTGCGGCGACGCAGGCCGATCCCACCCCGCCCACGGCAGCGGGAGCGGCGGCGGTGCCGCCGACGACCGCACCGCCCCCTGCGGCGGTGGCTCCTGCGCCGGTCCCCACGAGCGTCCCTCCGGCGGCGACCGCCGTGACGGAACCACCGGTCGGCGGCCCGCTGCTGGCCTTCGCCGGCGCGGCGGTGACGGGCGTCGGGTGCGCAGCCGAGCCCTTCGCCGAGGGCTTCGCCCGCTCGGGCTTCACCCCCGACGAGGTCTCGGTGGCGAGCTGCGAGATCGTCCTCGACGTCCCCGGGGTCACGCACGCCGATCACGTCTGCGCCCAGATGGGGGGCCCGCCGGTCGCCCGGGTGATGCACGTCGCCCAGCGCACCGTCGACGGTCGGTGCCAGCGGGAGGTCGTGGGGGTGATCGTGCACGAGGTGGGCCACGCCTGGCACATGGACGACCCGGTGCGGTTCCGCCGCGTCATGGTCACCCTCGGGCTCGACCCGAACTCGATGCAGTCGCTCGAGGTGGTCGCCGAGTGCTTCGTGGAGGCGGTCGGCTACCTCGACACGGCCTGCACGCCGTTCGGGGTGGCGGTGCTGAGCGCCGAGATCGCTGCGAGCCGCACCGGCGGCTGACGAGCCCGCTCAGGCGACGCCGTCGAGCTTGAAGACCCGAATGGCGTTCTCCCGCAGGAACTTGGGCCAGACGTGGTCGCGAAGGGGCACGTCGCGGAGCTCGGTGAAGATGCGCTCGAGGGTCAGGCCGGCCGGGTAGTAGCCGGCGTACATGACCTTGTCGGCGCCTCGGCTGTTGGCGTAGCGGACGATGGCCTCCGGGTAGTACTTCGGGGCGAACGCGCTCGGCATGTAGTGGAGCCCGGGCCACTTGAGCATGAGCTTGACGGCCAGGTCCTCCCACGGCTCGGCTCCGTGGCGCATCACGATCCGCAGCTCGGGGAAGTCGTAGCAGACCTGGTCGAAGTGCATCACGTGCTGGCACTCGGCCGGGAAGCGGGGCCCGGGGATGCCGGCGTTGGCGATGATCGGGATGTCGAGGTCGATGCAGGTCTGGTACACGGGGTAGTAGCGGCGGTCGCTGACGGGTACCTGGGGGTTGCAGCCGGCGGGGAACGTGGTGACCGCGCTCAGGCCGTGCTCGGCGTGGGTGTCACGGATGCGCCGTACGCAGCCGGTGATGTCGTTGGGATCGACCTCGAGGGAGAGGAACACCCGTCCGGGGTGACGGCGACGGGCCTCGACGGACTGCTCGGACACCCCGAAGAGCCCGGCCGCGACACCCCACCGGTCCATCTCACCGAAGGTCACGTCGATCGGGTCGACCTCGTCGGCGGCCTCTTCGGGCACGTCCTTGAACATGTAGCCCGCCGGCATCTCGAGCGAGTCGGAGCCCGGGTCCTTCAGGCCTGCCCCGAGGTACTCGTAGACCGCCTTCTTGTCGCGGAAGGGGAAGCCGATCATCAGGTCGATCGCACCGATGCCGTCGGGGTAGGCCATGGTCTCCTCGCTCGGGCGGCGTCGCAGCACGCGTCGGCGCACCCGTCCGGCGGTCGCCCCCTCCTCCGGCCGGGGAATCGTAGGGCGTCGGCGCGAGGCGCCCGCTCAGCGCAGGCCGAGCGCCACGGTGGAGTCGAGGAGGAACTGCTCGAAGAGCAGTCCGGGGTCCTCCACCGAACCGACGAGGTGCCCGAAGAGCTCGAAGGAGACGAAGCCGTAGAGCCCGATCCAGGCCAGGAGGCCGCGGGCGAGCCAGGCCGGGGGGACGTCCGGCGCGATGGCCCCGGCGCCCGCCACCACGTCGGCGCGCAGGTGGGCGACGAGCGGGGGCCACCACTGGGGCGGCGGATCGGTCGGGGCCGAAGCGGCGGCGTCGGCCAGGATGGCGACGAGCACCCGGGCCACCCTGGTCGCCGGGTCGACGGTGGTCGCCGGCGCCTCATAGCCGGGCACCGGGGTGCCGTAGAGCAGCGCGTACTCGTGGGGATGGGCCAGGGCCCAGGTCCGGACGGCGGTCGACGCCGTGCGCCACCGCGCCGCGAGGTCGCGCCGTCGAACCCTCGCCTCGGCGGATTCGACCGCGCTGCCCATCGCCTCGTAGCCCTCGACGATGAGCGCGGTGAGCAGCGCGTCGCGGCTGGCGAAGTAGCGGTACACCGCCGACGAGGTCATGCCGAGGTCGCGGGCGACGGCCCGCAGCGACAGGTCGGCCGGGCCGCGCGCTGCGAGGTGGGCGCGGGCCGTGGCGAGGATCTCGCCGGTGATCTCGGCGCGGGCCCGCTGCCGGGCCGTTCTGGGGGCGCTCACGACCGCCATCCTGGCACGTTCTCGCGAGCGGTGCACCGTGTCGAGAGCGTTGCTCTTGACGGGGGCCGATCAGTGCCCCAAGATGAGAGCAGTGCTCACAGAGTGGGCGGAGCGGAGGCTCGACATGGGACGACACGTGGTCATCGGCGCAGGACCGACCGGGCGAGGCACCGCCGTGCGCCTGGCCGAGAGCGGCCACGAGGTGCGGCTCGTGACCCGGCGAGGGACGACCGTCGCCCACGACGGCATCGACGCGGTGGCCGCCGACGCGAGCCACGCCGAACGGATGGTCGAGGTCACGATCGGCGCCGACGCCGTCTACAACTGCGTCAACCCTCCCTACGCCGCCTGGGCCACCACCTGGCCGCCGATCGCCGCCGCACTGCTGGCCGCCGCCGAGGCGAACGACGCCGTGCTGGTCACGATGTCGAACCTCTACGCCTACGGCCCGGGCAGCGCGCAACCGATGACCGAGGAGCTCCCCCTCGCCGCCATCGGCACCAAAGGGCGGGTGAGGGCACGGATGTGGCAGGACGCCCTCGCGGCCCACGAGGCCGGTCGGGTCCGGGTGACCGAGGCGCGGGCGTCGGACTTCATCGGGCCCGGGGTCGTCGACGCCGCCATGGGCGAGCGGGTGGTCCCCATGGTCCTCGCCGGGAAGCGGGTCCGCACCATCGGCGACCCCGACGCCGCCCACAGCTGGACCTCCACGGACGACGTCGCCCGGACCCTGGCCGTGCTGGGCACCGACGAGCGGGCGCTCGGACGGCCCTGGCACGTCCCCACCGCGCCGGCGTGCTCGGTGCGCGAGCTCGTCGGGGTCCTCGCCGACGCCGCCGGCGTCCCCGCCCCCCCGGTCTCGGGCGTCCCGCGAGGCGTGCTCGTGGCGCTCGGATGGTTCTCCCCGCTCATGAAGGAGCTGCGCGAGACCGCGTACCAGTTCGAGCACCCCTTCGTCATCGACGCCAGCGACGCCGAGGCCGTCTTCGGGTTGCGGGCCACGCCGCTCGCCGAGACCGCCGCCACCACCGTCGCCTGGTGGCGCGACCGTCTCGCCGGGCCGCCAGAGGTCGACACCCCAACGACGTGAACGAGCACCGGGGCGCCGCTGGCGGGCGCCCTCGGCACCATCGGTAGGATGAGCTCCGTCGCCACCGCCCACGAGGGGAACACCATGGACCAGACCCTGGAGGCCACCGAGGCCCCGGAGACCACGCCGGCCGCCGAGACCGACGCGGAGGCCACCGACGACGAGCTGTTGGTCGAGGAGATCTCCATCGACGGCATGTGCGGCGTCTACTGAGCCCGAACCCGGTCCCGGTTCGCCGACCATGACCACGACCACCCCTGACACGACCGGCTTCGACGCCGGCCGGCCGTGGCGCCTGCACGACCGCGTGGCGCTGCGCCCCGAACCGTTCGGGGCGCTCGCGTACCACTACGGCAACCGGCGCCTCACGTTCCTGCGCTCCCCCGACCTCGTCGCGGTCGTCGAGGGCCTGGGGGAGGCGCCCGACGCCCGGACGGCGTTCGCCGCCGCCGGCCTCGAGGACCGTCGGTGGCCCTCGTTCGAGAGGGCCCTCACCTCGCTCGCCGCCGGCGACTTCATCGTGCCCACGCCCCCCGAACCCGAGGACCGCGCATGACCGCGCTCACCGACGAGCTCACGCTCGGCCTCAACGCCCCCATCTGCCTCACCTGGGAGTGGACCTACGCCTGCGACCTCGCCTGCGTCCACTGCCTGTCGAGCTCGGGACGGCGCGATCCGAACGAGCTGACCACCGCCGAGATGCGCGCCATCGTCGACCAGCTCGCCGAGATGCAGGTCTTCTACGTCAACATCGGCGGCGGCGAGCCGATGCTGCGTCCCGACTTCTTCGAGATCGTCGAGTACTGCGTCGAGCGGGGGGTCGGGGTGAAGTTCTCGACCAACGGGGGCCGCATCACCGCCGAGAACGCACGCCGCCTCGCCGCCCTCGACTACGTCGACATCCAGATCTCCCTCGACGGCATCGACGAGGCGACCAACGACGTCATCCGGGGCGAGGGCACCCACGCCCGGGTGCGCCGGGCCATGGACCACCTCCGCGACGCCGACTTCGGGTCGTTCAAGCTCAGCGTCGTGATGACGCGGGCCAACGTGGAGCAGGTCGACGCGTACGAGGCCCTCGCCGCCGAGTACGGCGCCGAGCTGCGCCTCACCCGGTTCCGGCCCTCGGGTCGCGGCATCGACACCTGGCACGACCTGCACCCGACGTCCCGACAGCAGCGCGAGTTGTACCACTGGCTGTTGGCCCGGCCCCACGTCCTCACCGGCGACTCGTTCTTCCACCTCTCCGCGCTGGGCGAGCCCCTCCCCGGGCTCAACCTGTGCGGTGCCGGTCGGGTGGTCTGCCTCATCGACCCCGTCGGCGACGTCTACGCCTGCCCGTTCGTGCTCCACGACGAGTTCAAGGCCGGGAACGTGCGCGACGAGGGCGGCTTCGCCGCCGTGTGGCGCACGAGCGATCTGTTCACGTCCCTGCGCGAGCCCTCCTCGCCCGGCGCGTGCGGCTCGTGCGGCAGCTACGACGCCTGCGGCGGCGGCTGCATGGCCGCCAAGTTCTTCACCGGCCTCCCCCTCGACGCCCCCGACCCCGAGTGCGTCTTCGGCCACGGCGAGGAGGCCCTCGCCGAGCTGGCCGCGCGGGGCCCCGTCGACCGCCCCACGGTGAGCGCCGACCACTCCAAGCCCCTCGGCGTCGGCCGTCGCCGCATCCCCGTCACGGTGCTCTGAGCCCACGGTGCCCTTGGCCCGGCGCCCGGGTCCCCCGGTCGGCTCGGGGGCGGGTCGCTACTTGTCGCCGAGGGTGAGGAAGAAGTCCTTCGGCACCACGATGTCGTCGGCCGACAGCTCGGCGATGCTGGCCTTGCCGAGGCCGAGCAGGCAGGCGTCGATCCCCCCGCGCAGGATGTCGAGCACGTTCTCGACCCCGACCTGGCCGTTGACGGCGAGCCCCCACAGGTAGGCCCGCCCGATCATCACCGCCTTCGCGCCGAAGGCGACCGCCTTGACCACGTCGGAGCCGCGCCGCACGCCGCCGTCGAGCACGACCTCGATCTCGTCGCCGACAGCGTCGACGATCGACGGCAGCACCCGGATCGGCGACGGCGTGCCGTCGAGATTGTTGCCCCCGTGGTTGGACACGGACAGGGCGGTGCACCCGGCGTCGCGCACCCGCTTGGCGTCGTCGACGCGGCAGACGCCCTTGACCATGAACGGGCCCTCCCACTGGGAGCGGAGCCACGCCACGTCGTCCCAGCTGGGGGGCGGCATCTGCATCCACTCGTAGTAGGCCCCGAAGAAGGCGGGCGGCGCCTCGCCGGGCTTGGCCATGTTGGGGGTCGAGAGGTCGGGGATGTGGCCCTGGCGCAGGTAGGCGGCGAACCACGCCGGGCGGGACAGCGCCTGGGGGGCGAGCTTCAGGGCGGTCCTGAGATCGATCTTCTCCGGGATGAACGGGCTGCCCCAGTCACGGCCGTTCGAGAAGGTCCAGTCGAGGGTGAGGATGATGCCCTTGGCGCCGGCCGCCTTCGCCCGTTCGAGGCGCTGGACCATGACCTCGCGGCCCCCGGACCAGTACATCTGGAAGAGCAGCTGGTCGTTGACCGCCGCCACCTCCTCCATGGACTTGGAGGCGAAGGAGCTGAGCCCCATCGGGATGCCCCGGTTGGCGGCGGCGCGGGCCACCGCCACCTCGCCGTCCGGGTGCACGGCCTGGACCCCGGTCGGCGAGATGACGACCGGCATCGAGATGTCGAGGCCCATGACCCGGGTTCCCATCGAGCGCTCGGGCTGGAGGCCGGCGACGTGGGGAGCGAAGCCCAAGCGGTCGAAGGAGCCGAGGTTGGCCTCGAGCGACACGCCCTTCTCGGCGCCGCCGATGATGGCGCCGTAGACCGACGACGGCAGGCGTCGCTTGGCGCGCTTCTGCGCCACGGCCACCGTCTCGAACCACGCACCAGCCATCGATCGCCCTCCCTCGGGAACGGGGGCACCCTACTTCCGGTGCCCCCGAGGCCCCAAGGCGTGCCGGCCGAGGTGAGGGTCCCTCGGTGCGCTCCCACCGTCGACGGCGGGCGGGGACCGACCGCGAGGTCTGGCAGGATCGACGGGACGAGAGGACGACGGGGGTCGTCGTCCGGCGGCTCCGGCCGCCCGAGACCGGGGGTGGCCGATGGACGTCGGGACGGACACGAACGCGAGCAGCGCCGCGTCGGCGGCGATGGCCGAGTTGGCAGAGCTGGTGGCGGCGGTGAACGCCGACGCCGACCACCCCCGATGGGACTTCACCACCGACCAGGACCGGGCGTCGTACCGCCGGTTCGCCATGCACGCCCTGCACCACGGCCTGCAGTTCTGGCTCGAGGCCGACCCCGCCCGCCCGTGGTTCCACCGCTGGTTCACGCCCAGCCTGAAGCTCCTCGGCGACAACCCCGACACCGTCTACTACGGGACGGTGATCGACCCCACCCGGTCGTACCGGCTGCGGGGCAACACCGCCAACGCCTGCTACACGTCGTTCACCGTCGAGATGGGCACCGCCGGTGGCGCCATGTCGCAGCGCCTCGGGCACACGCTCAACGACGACCAGTTCGACGTGGCCGCCGACGGCAGCTTCGAGCTCCTCGTCGGACCCGAGGCCGACGGTCCCGGCGACCACGGCCGCAACTGGCTGCCCCTGGCCCCCGACGCCGGGTCGATCACCACCCGCCACTACTTCGAGTGGGCCCGCTGCGCGGCACTCGACCCCACCCTCGAGGTCCCGCTGTCGATCGTGCCCCTCGACGACCCCGGACCTCCGCCCGTCCCCGACGACGAGGCCACCGCCGCCGACATCCGTCGGGTCGTCACCTTCCTGCGCTCGGTCACGGTCGACTGGGGCCACCACCCCATGCCGCCCGGCGCCATCCCGTGGGTCTCGTCGGAGCCCAACGCGTTCACCAACCCGCCCCCGGACGACGGGAACCTCGGCATCGGCTATGCCGCCGCCGACAACGTGTACCGCAGCGCCCGCTGGGAGCTCGGTCCGGACGAGGCGCTGGTGATCGCCGGGCGGTTCCCCCGCTGCCGGTTCGCCAACGTCGTGCTGTTCAACAACCACATGCAGACGCTGCCCTACGACCGGCGGGCGGTGTCGCTCAACCGGGTGCAGACGGTCCACGAGGACGACGGCTCGTTCCGCATGGTCCTCGCCCACCGCGACCCCGGCGTGCCCAACTGGCTCGACACCCGGGGCCTGCCCCACGGCACGATGTTCTGGCGGTTCCTGCTGCCCACCGAGCCGATCGCCGACCTCACCACCGAGGTCGTGGCGTTCGACGCCGTCAGGGCGTGAGCTCGGCGAACTTCACGACGGTCGCCACCGGGGTCTCGACGTCCTCCTCCGGGAGGAAGAACCGGAAGAAGACAGTGCCCAGCGCCCGTCCCTCGGTGTCGATCCAGTTCGGCAGGCCCGGATCCTCGTGCGCCAGGACCAACCGGAACGACCCATCGGGTTCGAGGTGGGTCTGCACCCGGTTCAACGACACCTGACGGTTGACGTAGTCGTACATCTGCGACCACCGGTTCCAGAGGCACACGTTGGCGAAACGACACGCCGGCCACCGGCCGGTGATCACGAGAGCCTCGTCCGGACCGATCAGGTACGGGGCCATCGAGTACGCGGCGTCGGCCGCCGCGAACGCCATGTCGCCGGGCACCACCGGCTTGGGGAACTCGTTGGGCACCGTCGACACGAAGGGGATCGAGCCCACGTCGTCACGCGCCGGCTGACCGACGGTCTTGTCGTACACGTGGCGGTTCACCCGGCGCAGAGCGGCGGCCACCCGCTCGTCGTTCCACCGGGGCGGGGGCGGGGGCGGGTCGACGACCTCGATGCTGATGGGGACGTGCAGCGTCTGCGACGCCGAGGCGGACTCGACCGTCTCGAAGTAGTGGCGGGTGGTGATCCGGCCCCCGTTCTCGCCGATGTCCATCCAGTTGCGGTCGGCCGGCTGGCCGCCGAGGCGGATCTCGTAGTTGCCCTCGGCGTCGACGTCGATGTCGTTGTCGTTCAGCACGCCGGAGTTGTGCGTCGCGTACGCGCCGTCGGCGGCACCGGCCTCCATCGTGAACGAGGTGTAGACGGCGCCGGCGAGGTTGCCCCGGACGACGTACTCGAGCCCGGGCGCGACCGGCGTCTCGTAGTACACGGCATCGCTGTTGTCGCCGGTGAAGCTGCGGGTGGGCGAGACGATGCGGTGGAAGACGGGGCGCTCCGGGTCGAACTCCTGATGGGAGTAGAGGGCGCTCTGGAGGATGTGGGTGAGGTTCCGGAAGCCCTCCGCGACGTCGTCGTCGCTCATGGCCGGGCCGGGCACCACCCAGGTGTCGGCCGCGGCACGCAACGTCTCGAGGAGCTCGTCGAAGGCCGCTCGCGACTGCAGTTCGGTCATCGTTCCCCCAGGGATCGGATCGGCGTGCGTGCATCCTCGCGGATCGGGAGGCGCCCTGCCGACGCCGGGCTACGGTCGCCGGGCGCATCCGCGGCGACGGCGAGCACCAGGGGGATCCGGATGGACGAACGACGACTGGCCGAGGCACTCGACGAGTGGGCGGTGCGGCGGTTGCACAACGCCTACGCCGACATCGTGACCCGACGGGCATGGACCGAGCTCCACGACGTGATGCGACCGACGTGCACGCTGGACCTCGACCTCGGCGACCGCACGATGCGCTTCGACGGGCCCGACGCCATCGGGTCGTTCATCGGCACCGAGCTGCAGCGCTTCTCCTTCTTCGAATTCGTGATCCTCAACTCGGTCGTGAAGGTCGACGTGGAAGCCGGGACCGCAGGAGCCCGCCTGTACATGCAGGAGCTGCGCCAGGACGTCGACGGGGGCCGGCGGACGAACGCCTACGGCGTGTACCACGACCACTTCGAGCGCGACGCCGACGGTCGCTGGTGGATCGCCCGCCGCCGCTACGGCAGCTTCTCGCGCACGGCCGCCCCCGGCTCCGACGTCGAGCAGGACGTCTTCCCGCTCCCGGTGTTCGACCTCGACCAGCTCTGAACGCCGCCGACGCCCTACTCGCCGAGGTCGAGGCGCGCGTCGAGGCCGACGGCCACCGGTGACCCGGCGGGGTCGACCGCGGTGACCCGACGGGCGGTTCGGGGGGCGCCGGCCGCGCCGACCATGGTGAGCACCTCGAAGGCGATGGTCATGGCATCGGTCCCCGGCGGGTGACGGTGGGTGGCGCCCTCCCCGTCCTCGTCGAGCTGCCAGCCCCGACGGTCGAGCGCCTCGGCGACGTTGTTGGTCCGGCTCCGGGTGAGCCCGACGAAGCGGACACCGAGCACCACGTGACCGCCGGGCATGGCGGTGATCATCACCCGGTGCCACCCCTCGGGGGCGGCCACGGTGGCGGTGACCGGTGCGTCCGATCCCATGACGTGGCCACGGATGGCGAGGACGACGTCGTTGAGCACCCCCACCGTGTCGGGATCGGCGAGGTCGAGGACGACGTGCAGTGGGGCGGCCACCGGCCCAGCCTGCCAGCCCGGCGTCCGGTCGCGAACCACCGGGACCCTGGACCGGCGCACGTGCGGTGCCGTCCGCGTCAGACCCCCGGCGTGGCCCCGTGGGACCCCTGACAACGTCGCGCGAGCGCCCGCGGCGTGCCGGGATCGCCCAGGACCACGAGATCGACGCCGACCGACGCCGCGGCGGTGCGCATCGCTCGATCGCCGTCCGTGCCGGGTCGGGGGGCGTCCGGGGTCGCCACGAGCACCCGGCCGCCGGTCGACGCGTGCACCACCGTCGCCCGACCGAGCACCTCGAGCACCGTGGACAGGCGGGAGAGGCCCGGGCGGTGGGCGGACGCCGGACCGGCGACGAGCACCGGCCACTCCGTCCCGTCGTGGCCGCGGACCACGAGGTCCGCCGAGACGCCGGCCCCCCGGAGACGTCGATCTCGGCCGACGACCGCGAAGCCTGCATCGACGAGGACGTCCTCGGCCCAGGCCCGCGACGAACGCCCCTCGCCGCCGGCGGGGGCCGCGCCGAACCGGTCCGGGTGACCGCCGTCGCCGCCGACCGACGCCGCCACCCGCTCACGCGCCAACGCGACATAGGCCGGATCGAGGTCGTAGCCCACGTAGCGGCGGCCGGTGGTCGCGGCCGCGACGAGGGTGGACCCGCTCCCCATGAACGGGTCGAGGACCAGGTCGTCCGCGAACGTGTAGAGCCGGATGAGCCGCTCGGGCAGCTCGACCGGGAACGGGGCGGGATGGCCGACGCGGCGCGCGCTCTCGGTGGGGACCGACCACACGTCGAGGGTGAGGGCCATGAAGTCGTCGGTGCCCACCGTGCTCTCGCTGGGGAGCCCCGCCGCCGCCCGCTGCTTCGTCGAGAGGGCCCGGTCGAAGCGGCCCTTGCTGGCGATCACGACCCGCTCGGTGACATCGCGCAGGACCGGGTTCGCCGCGCTGCGGAACGACCCCCACGCACACGAGCCGCTGGCCCCCTCGGCCTTCTGCCAGATCACCTCGCCCCGCAGCAACAGACCGAGGTCGTCCTGGAGGAGTCCGATCACGTCGGCGGACAGCGACCGGTACGGCTTGCGCCCCAGGTTGGCCACGTTGACGGCGATCCGGCCACCCGGCTCGAGCACCCGCACGCACTCGGCGAACACGTCACGCAGCATCGCCAGGTACTCGATGTAGGACGCCGGCACGCCGTCGCGGCCGAGCTCCTCCTCATACTGTTTGCCGGCAAAATAGGGAGGCGAGGTCACGACGAGGGCCACGCTGGCGTCGCCGACCGAGGTCATGCGGCGAGCGTCGCCGCACACGAAGGGCTCGTCGACGGGCTGCGGAGGAGCCACCGCGCTGTCCGTCGACAGCTCGGGTGGCCGGAAGCGTCCGTAGAAGCCCGAGGCGTCGTGGCTCTCACGCCGGGACACCCCGAAATTCGACGTCGTGGTCGGCCGGCGCCGGGTGGGCTCGTTGCTCGGTGCGGCGGCCACGCCGCCACCGTACCGTCACGCTCCGAACACCCGCGCGACCCCCGGGCACCGTCGACCGGCGAGGACGGGGGACGGCGGTCGCCGTCGCCGTAGGATCCCCGGGCGATGCCCCCGACCTGCACCTTCCACCCGTGACCGGTCCCGATTCGGCGCCGGTGGCCGTCATCACCGGCGGGGCGCGGGGGATGGGCGCGGCCACCGGCTCGCGCCTCGTGGCCGCCGGCTGGCGCGTCGCCCTCCTCGATCTGGCCGCCGGCTCCGCGGAGCCCGGCGCCACCGACCTTCCCGGGCCCTACCGACCGGCCACGCGGGCCGAGCTCGACGCCGCCGCGCAGAGGTGCGGGCCCGCCGCCGAAGCCCATGCCGTCGACGTCCGCGACGCCGCCGCCCTCGGCGCCGTCGTCGACGCCGTCGCGGAGACCCACGGCCGCATCGACGCGCTCGTCGCCGCCGCCGGCGCGGTGGCGGGCGGGCCGCCGACCTGGGAGACCGACGACGCCGCGTGGCACGCCATGATCGACGTGAACCTCACCGGTGTGTTCCACCTGGCCCGGGCCGGTGTGCCGCACCTGCTGGCCCGCCCGGAGCCGCGCCGGGGTCGCTTCGTGGCCGTGGCCTCGAGCGCCGCCCACCACGGCCTGCCCAGCCTGGCCGCCTACAGCGCGTCGAAGCACGGCGTGGCCGGGCTGGTGAAGGCCCTCGCCGCCGAGTTGGGCCCCACCGGCGTGACGGCCAACGCCGTGGCCCCGGGGTCGACGATGACCGAGATGCTCCACGCCAGCGCGGTTATCTACGGGCTGTCCGAGCCCGGGTCGTTCGCTCGCCAGACCCGCATCCAGCGGGCCATCGACCCCGACGAGATCGCCGCCACCATCGCCTGGTTGTGCACCGACGCCCCGGGAGCGCTCACGGGCGCCGTGCTCGACGTCGACGGCGGGTTCCGCCCGTGAGCGCGCCGGAGGAGCCGCCGGCCGCCCCGACCGGCATCGCCCTCACGAAGGCCGTCGTCGACGACCTCGACGCCACCATGGTCGGGCGACGCCCCGAGATCGAGGTCGTGCTCGCCGCCCTCGCCGCCGAACGCCACGTCCTCCTCGAGGGTCCCCCCGGCACCGGCAAGTCCACCCTGTTGAGGGCGCTGGCCGGCGCGGCCGGCCTCGACCTCGTGTTCGTCGAGGGCAACGCCGAGCTGACCCCGGCCCGCCTGACCGGATCCTTCGATCCGGCCCGGGTGCTGGCCGAGGGCTACCGGCCCGAGGTGTTCCTCGACGGCCCGCTGATCGACGCGATGCGCACCGGGGCCCTGCTCTACCTCGAGGAGATCAACCGGGTCCCCGAGGAGACGC
The DNA here is from genome assembly GCA_025455885.1 of Acidimicrobiales bacterium. NCBI lineage: Bacteria > Bacillati > Actinomycetota > Acidimicrobiia > Acidimicrobiales > Acidimicrobiales bacterium. The sequence continues at coordinate 18,926 of JALOLR010000015.1, read as the reverse complement.
TGAACGTCGTCATCACCGCCATGAGCGAGGGCGAGCTCCACGTCCCGCGGCTCGGCCGGGTCGAGGCGGCGCCGGGGTTCCGGGTGGTGGCCGCCATGAACCCCTTCGACGCCATCGGCACCGCCCGCATCTCCTCGGCGGTCTACGACCGGGTGTGCCGGGTGGCCATGGGCTACCAGGACGAGGACGCGGAACGCGAGATCGTCCGCCGGGCCGATCCCACGGCGGTCGAGCCGCTGGTGCGACGGGCGGTTCGCGTGGTGCGGGCGACACGTGACCACCCCGACGTGCGGGTCGGTTCCTCGGTGCGGGGGGCCATCGACCTCGTGACGGTGGCCGATCGCCTCGCCGCCCTCCGGAGCACCGGCTCCGACGACGACGCCACCGGCCTCGACGCCGCCCTGGCGGCGCTCTCGGGTCGGATCCGCATGCGGGAGGGGTGCGGCCGCAGCGCCGAGGACCTGGTCCGCGAGCTGTGGGCGGCGTCGGCCGCCGACCCCGACGGGGGCGGCACGACCCGCCCGGACACCGGGAGCGGCCGCGCCGACGCGGGAAAAGCCTGACCCCCCACGCGGGGGGTGGCACGGGGGACGACCGGGTCGACGAGGGCGCTGCGGGCCGCGAGGCCGTCGACGAGGCCCGGCGGCGCACGACGTCCCGCCGGGAGCTGGCCCGCCGACCTCACTTCGCAGAGGTCTCCCCCGAGGTGGGCGTCCTGGACGAGGCCGCCCTCGACGACGCCTTCGCCGACGACCCCGACGCCGCCCTGACCCTGCTCGCCGAGCTGACCGGCGCCACCGACGAGCGCCTGAGGGCCACGGCCCGCCGACTGGCCGGTCGCCTCGTCGTGGACCTCGGTCGCACCGGCGCGGTGCGCCGCCGAGGCGTGGGACGGCTGCGCGACGTGGCCGCCGATCGCGCCCTCGCCGACGTCGACCTCGACCGGTCGATCGACGCGCTGGTCGACGCCCGTGCCACCGGCAGCGCACCGAACCTCGCGGACCTGCGGGCGCGCGAGTGGGGACGTCCCGAGCTGGCCGTCTGCCTCGTGGTCGACCGGTCGGGCTCGATGGGCGGTGCCCGGCTGGCCACGGCGGCCATGGCCGCCGCGGCGTGCAGGTGGCGCTCCCCCCTCGACACGTCGGTCCTGGCCTTCGCCGAGCGGGTCGTCGTGCTGGCGCCACAAGGATCGGCCCGGCCGGTGGAGGAGGTCGTCGACGACCTGTTCTGCCTGCGCGGCCACGGCCCGACCGACCTCGCCGCCGCGCTGCGCGCCGCCAGGGAGCAGCTCGACCGCTCGACCGCGGCGCGGCGCGTCGCCGTCGTCCTGTCCGACGCCCGGGCCACCCTCGGCGACGACCCGACGGCGGCGGCGGCCGCGCTCGACGAGCTCGTGCTGGTGGCGCCCACCGACGACGCCGAGGACGCCCGGCGCCTGGCCGCGGCGGTGGGCGCGCGGTGCCACACGCTCGACGGGCCCAGCGCGGTCCCCGAGGTGCTCACCGAGGCCTTCGCCGGCTGACGATCCCGCCCGGCCGGCCGGGTGCCGCCTGGGACCGGCCCCGGTCGCCCCGGTAACCTCGACCGACCTCATGAGCTCGCCCCCCACCACGCTCACCGGCGATCCGACGACGCCCGACCCGGAGCCGCCGACCACCTCGGAACCGGCCACCCCGACGCCGGCGCGCTTCCCCCACCTGCGCGCCCTCGACGGCCTCCGGGGGCTGGCCGTCGTGGTGGTCGTGCTGTCCCACTTCACCCCCGGCGCGACCCCGGGCGGGTTCCTCGGCGTCGACCTGTTCTTCCTGCTCAGCGGCTTCCTCATCACCAGCCTGCTGGTGTCGGAGTGGGACTCGAACGGGGGGATCGCCCTCGGCCGGTTCTGGATCCGCCGGGCCCGCCGGCTCTTCCCCGCGCTGCTGCTCGTCCTCGCCGTCGTCGCCGTGCACGGGCTCGTCTTCGCCACGCCGAGCGAGAACCACCAACTCGGCCTCGACGGGTTGGCATCGCTCTTCTACGTGGCCAACTGGCGCTTCATCGCCAGCGGCCAGTCCTACGTGATGCAGTTCATCCAGAGCGATCCGAGCCCGCTGCGCCACATGTGGTCGCTCGCCATCGAGGAGCAGTTCTACGTCCTGTGGCCGCTGGTGGCCCTCGCCACCGCCGCGGCGGTCCGCCGGTTCGGGGCGCGAGGTCGCCACGGCCACCCGTCGGTGCGTCCGGCCCTGGCGGTGGTGTCCGCGGTGCTGGCCGTCGCCTCGGCCGGCTGGATGGTGGCGCTGTACCGCAACGGGGCCGACCTCGACCGGCTCTACTACGGCACCGACACGAGGGTCTTCATGATCCTCGTCGGCGCCGCCATCGGCGCCGTGACCGCCGGCCGACCCCAGGTGCCCGGTCCGTGGAGGATCCCGGTCATCGCCCTCGGCTCGCTCGGGGTGGTCGCCCTGCTCGTGGCCACGTTCCGGGTCGAGACCTCCGACGAGTGGCTGTACGCGGGCGGCTACGCCGTGATCGCCCTCGTCTTCGGGGCGGTGCTCCTCGGAGCCGGCCAAGGGGGCCGCAACCCGCTGGCCCGGGTCCTCGGTGTCCGTCCGCTCGTGGGGATGGGGCTGATCTCCTACGGCGTCTACCTCTGGCACTGGCCGATCACCGTGTGGGTGACCGCCGAGTCCACCGGGCTCGGCGAACCGGCCCTCTTCGCGCTGCGCAGCGCCCTGACCCTCGGTGCCTCGCTGGCCAGCTACCACCTCGTCGAGCAGCCGATCCGCCACCGGGGGCTCGACTGGGGCGGGAGACGGCGACTGTGGGTCACGCCCGTCGCCGTCGCGGCCTTGAGCCTGGGCTTCCTGGTACCGGTGATCGCGAACCCGGCGATCCCCGTGGCCCCCGAAGGCCCTGCACCCTCGGCGCAGCTGGTCACGACGACGGGGAGCTACGCCACCAGCCCCCGCTGCGACGTCGCCGAACCCGACGTCGCACCGCTGTCGCCGGACGGGACGCTGACCGTCACCCACATCGGGAACTCCCTCGCCGGCGAAGTACGGCCGTGCCTGACGGACATCCTCGGCCGTCGGGGCGTCGAGATGGTCACGGTCAACCCACCCGACTTCCTCCTGTGCGACGAGGCGGCCGCCATCCGGGAGCAGGCCACCGATCCCGAGACCCGCCCCGATGCCGCCATCCTCTTCCTGTTCGTCGCCTACGACGACCGCTGCGGCGACCCCTGGCACCGCACGGTCGACGAGCTCGTCGCCACCTGGACGTCCCAGGGCACCCACGTCTTCCTCGTGCCGAGCGTGTCCATCCCCGCCGGGGGGATGGAGGAGCTGCAGCCCGGCATCGACCTCGAGGTCGAGCACTACGGCCTCCTGGCGCTCGCCGACCCCCAGAACGTGACCCTGGTCGACGCGGGACGCTTCCTGCGCGACGTGGACGGCACCTACCTGTGGCGGATGCCGTGCGCCGGACCCGACGAGGCCGGGTGCCGGGAGGACGGCACGGTCCCGGTCCGCTTCGTCGACGGCCTGCACTTCTGCACCGACGCCGACTTCCCGGCCCGGGGATGCGTCCGCCCCGAAGCCGCCGCGGGTGAGCGACGCGCCGCCACCGCCATCGCCAACACCGTCATCGACGTGCTGGGCGCCAAGGCCGCCGCCTCGGCCGGATGATCGACGCACCCTCGCGGACCGGGGCGCGAAGCTGGCCGCGATGACGTCGTCCCACCTCGCCGGGCTGACGTGGCCCGACGTCGAGGCGCTCGAACCGGCCCCTCTGCTGCTGGTGCCCCTCGGCAGCACCGAGCAGCACGGCCCGCACCTCCCCCTCGACACCGACACCCGCATCGCCGCGGTCGTCGCCGAGCGCGTCGCCCGCGCCCGCCCCGGGGTGGTGGTGGCGCCGGCGCTGCCCGTGGGATCGAGCGGCGAGCACGCCGGCTTCCCGGGCACCCTCTCCATCGGCCGGGCGGCGCTCGAGCTGGTCGTCGTCGAGCTGTGCCGGTCGGCCGACCACTTCCGCGGTGTGGTCGTCGTCTGCGGGCACGGCGGCAACGCCGAGCCGCTGGCCCGGGCGGTCGCCACCCTCCGCGCCGAGGGCCGGTCCGTGCGGGCCTGGCACGCGTCCGTGCCCGGGGGTGACCACCACGCCGGCCGCACCGAGACGTCGATCATGCTGGCCGTCGACCCCGCGGCGGTGCGCCTCGACCGGGCCGAGGCGGGGATCACCGCGCCACTGGCCGACGTCATCGACGACCTCCGCCGGGGCGGAGTGATCTCGGTGGCCGCCAACGGCGTCCTCGGCGACCCCGCCGGGGCCACCGCCGAAGAAGGAGCCCGACTGCTCGACGGCCTCGTGGCCGACCTCGGCGGCGTGGTCGACGGGTTCGCACACCCGTGACGGACCCGAGGGCCGTCCCCCTCCCCGCCGACGACCTCGAGGGCCTCACCCTCACCCTCGACCCCTCGGTGCGCGTGATCGAGGACGGCCGGGTGCTGCTCGGAGGGTCGCCACTGCGCCTCGCCCGCCTCACGGAGCACGGTGCCGCGCTCGTGCACCGCCTGGCCGTCGGCGAGCCCGTCCCCGCCGGACGGGCGGCCACCGAGCTCGCCCGCCGCCTCCTCGACGGTGGGCTCGCCCACCCCGACCTCCCGCGGTGCGGGCTCGACCGGGACGACGTCACGGTGGTCGTCCCGGTGCGAGGCCGGCTCCACCCGACCCTCGCCGAGCAGCTCGTGGCGGCGTCGGGGCACACCCGGGTGATCCTGGTCGACGACGCCAGCGAGACCCCGCTGGCCGGCCCGGGCGGCGCCGTCGAAGTGGTGCGACGCGAGACCTGCGGAGGGCCCTCCGCGGCTCGCAACACCGGTCTGGGGCACGTGCGGACCCCGCTGACGGCGTTCGTGGACGCCGACTGCGTCCCCGACACGACCTGGCTCGACGGGCTGGTCGGCCACTTCGGCGATCCCCTCGTGGCCGCCGTCGCTCCGCGGGTCACGTCGCCCGACACGACCGGCGCACCCGCGCTGGCCCGTTACGAGGCGAACCGCTCCCCACTCGACCTCGGCGCCCTCCCGTCACGGGTGCGGGCCCGGACCCGGGTCGCCTACGTGCCCTCCGCGGCGCTCGTGGCACGGACCGACGTGGTCCGCGGCCTGGGCGGCTTCGACGAGACCATGGCGGTCGGGGAGGACGTCGACCTCGTGTGGCGGCTCGACGAGGCCGGGTGGTCGGTGCGCTACGAGCCCACCGTCGAGGTCGTCCACCACCACCGCACGGCCCCGGCGGCGTGGTTGCGCCGGCGCTTCGACTACGGAACCTCGGCCGGGCCCCTCGCCGTTCGCCACCCCGGCGCCCTCGCCCCCGTCGAGGCGTCGCCGTGGAGCATCGCCGTGTGGGGTCTGCTGGGCACCGGGCACCCCCTGGCCGCCGCGGTCGCCGGTGCGACGACGGTGGACCTGTTGGCCCGCGGACTGGCGTCGCTGGACCACCCGTTCCCCGTCGCGTCGCGCATCGCCGCGCAGGCCCACCTCGCCACCGCCCGCATGCTGAGCGACGCGGTGGTGCGCCCGTGGTGGCCGTTGGCCGTCGCCATCGGGGTGACGTCACGCCGGGGCCGCCGGGTGGTCGTGGCCGCCGCCGTGGGCCCACCGCTGTGGGACTGGGCACGGACGCGACCACCGCTCGACCCGGTGCGATGGGTGGCGTTCCGGCTGGCCGACCAGGCCGCCTATGCCGCGGGCGTGTGGGCGGGCTCGGCCCGGGCGCGCACCGCCGATCCGCTGGTGCCGGAGCTCACGAGCTGGCCCCGGCCGGGCCGCTACACCAGATGGCGGACGTCGCTCACCCGACGTTGACGAGGTCGACGACGAAGACCAACGTCTCGCCGCCCCGGATCACCCCGCCGGCGCCGCGGTCGCCGTAGCCCTTGTGGGGCGGGATCGTCAGACGCCGACGGCCCCCGACCTTCATCCCCTGCACGCCCTCGTCCCACCCGGTGATGACCTGGCCGGCCCCGAGGCGGAACTCGAAGGTGTCCCGGCGGTCCCACGAGGCGTCGAACTGCTGGCCGGTGCTCCAGGCCACGCCGACGTAGTGGACGGTCACGTTGGACCCGGCGACGGCCTCGGCGCCGTCACCGACGTCGAGGTCCTCGATCACGAGCTCGACAGGAGCCGCCTCGTCGGGGATGGACACCTCGGGCTTGGTGGGTTCGCTCATCACGCCAACCTATCGGCGCGCCCGCGGCCCTGATCCGCCCCGGCTGGGTCGATGCTCCAGCACGAGGACGTGCCACTCCCCCTCGACCCCGTCGTCGACCGGGGCGGCCCCGGCGGCGGCGAACGCCGTCGCGACGCCGCCGAGCTGGTCGCTCAGCAGTCCGCTCAGCACCAGCGAGCCCCCCTGGGCGGTGGCCCTCACCAGAGCCGGGGCCAGCGCCACCAGGACCGAGGCGCCGATGTTGGCCACCACGACGTCGGCGGTCGCGGTCAGCTCGTCGACCCCGCTCGACGAGGCGCGCACCCGGTCGGCCACCCCGTTGCGCGCCGCGTTGACCGCGGTCACGCGGACCGCCTCGGGGTCCACGTCCACGGCCTCGACGTGGGCGGCGCCCGACCGCGCCGCGGCGACGGCCAGCACACCGCTCCCGCACCCCACGTCCACGACCCGGGCACCGGGCGCCACCCGGTCCTCGAGGACGGCGAGGCAGAGCCGGGTGGTGGCATGGGCACCGCTGCCGAAGGCCCGGCCCGGGTCGATGGCCAGCACCACGTCGTCGTCACCCGCCCAGGGCGGCGGCTCCTGCCAGCTCGGCACCACCACGAAGCGCCGGCCCGCCCGCCACGGCCGGGCCCAACGACGCCACTCGTCGAGCCACTCGTCGCCGGCGACGGGGAGGACCTCGACCTCCCAGCGGGCGCCCAGGGCATCGAGGACGGCGTCCACCGCGGCTCCCTCGACGCCGGCCAGCAGATGCCGCTCGCCGGTGGGGGCGTCGCCGCCGGGGCGCTCCTCGATGCCCGCGACCCCCGCCGACCACAGCACGGCGACGGCCGCCTCGGCGTCGGGGGCCGGCACGACCACCCGCACCGTCCACCACCGGTTCGCGTCGCCCACGTCGGGCAGGGTAGGAGCCGCGGGCCGCCACGCGCCGAGGCCGCCCCCACGCCGTCGCTCAGCAGATCTCGGGCCACCACCGCGGGTCCCAGGCCCGCAGGGCGTACAGCTGGGTGAGGCCGGCGTGATCGATCACCCCACCGTCGCCGTAGCGCCCCAGGCCGCCGCCGCCGAACGCCCCCGACCCCGGATGGCGCGCCTCCCGCCACACCCGGTCCAGATAGCCGTCGAGTGCGTCGAGCAGCCCGGGCACGGGGCGAACGGCGTGGAGGGTCAACAGGTTGCGGAACCACACCGCCACGAACACCGGTGGGTGCACCCACAGCCGTTCGCCGGCGAAGAGCCGGAGCGACGCGGTGGCCGTGGCCGCGGCCCGTTCGAGACGGGACTCGTCGCCGGTCAGGCGCCACCACGACACGTCGGCCCCGGCCGGGGTCCCCTGGTTGTAGGCCCAGACGGCGGGATCGACCCGACCGTCGGGCTCGACGTGATCGGCATAGAGGGCGTCGTCGCGCCGGAGCAGCCGGGCGAGCGCGCCGTCGGCGGCGGCGGCCACCGCAACGAGCCGGTCGCGGCGCTCGCCGGGCTCGTCGTGCGCCGCCAGCCGCAGCGCCAGCTGCACCAGAGGTGCGGTGGCGCAGGTGTTCACCGGGCTGTCGGGCCGATCCCGCCACCGGACCGCCCCGTCCGGGCGCTGCCCGGCCGCCACGACGTGGAACGTGCGCAACGCCGCGGCGCCGAAGCCGTCGGCGGCCGCCCGGTCCCCTCGGGCCGAGGCGAGGAACGCCGCCTGCACCTGGACCAGGCCCACCCACGCGTTGTCGTCGTAGTAGAGCGGTGGCCGGCCGGGGAACGGCAGGTAGCCGTCACTCCGGCGGGGCCGGTACCCGTCGAGCAGGGCGAACAGGGGTGCCACGAGCTCGTCGTCACCGTGGAGCCGGGCGACGTGGAGGGCTCCGGCCATCACCTGGGTCAGCGGCCAGAGCGCCGCCACCGGGGAGAAGCTCCCCGGCTGGTCGCGCACCTTCACCCGACCTCCCCGCCCGCGGTCGAGGTACAGGTCGACCAGCGCCGACCACGCCGCCCCGGCCCGGTCGGCGTCGCTCAGTTGCCGCCGCTCCCCCGCAACCGGGCCAGCGTCGCCTTGCACGCGTCGCACACCGGATAGCGCTCGGGGTCACGGGTCGGCACGAACCGGACGCCGCACAGCGCGACGACCTCCTCACCCATCACGTAGCCACGCATCTGGTCGTCCTTGCGGATGATGTGCGCCACCTTCCCCTCCTCGAGATCAGGGTCGGAGGGGCGGGTGTCGGGTCGTTCGATGACCTCGGGGCTCACGGCGTCACCCTACCGAGCAGGTCGACGCCTCCCGGTCCCGCAGGGTCATCCCCCGCTGAGCGACCAGTGCCAGGGTTCGCTCGGGAGGTTCCGGAAGCCGAAGCGGCCGGCGTTGGCCGCCAACCAGACGAACCCGGGATCGCTGCGGCTGGTGATGAACCGGCCGTTGGCGGTGAAGTCGACGGCCAGACCCTGCTCGTGCAGCGACAGCCCCGGGCGTGCCGTCGGGGGGCTGCACTGGTCGGGCGGCATGTCCCAGATGGCGTAGTCGGACGTGCCGCAGTTCTGTCGCCGGAGCTGGATCTGGGCGTTGATGTCCCGGTAGCCCGACCCGCCGAGCACGATGCCGTCGGCCCGGGCGGCGTCGAGCAGACCGGCCAGCTGGTCGGCGATGGCCACGTTGACGGTGATGCCTCCCACGGTCCGCAGCGACGGGGTGGGCGGGCGGGGCACCGGACGGGTCGTCGGGGGCGGGGGCGCAGGGGCGGGGGCCGGGGCGGGCCCACCCCCGGGAGCCGGGCCCGGGGCCTGACCACCCGTCGGGGGCGCGGCGGCCTCGGCGGGCGGAGCGACGCGGGCCACCGCCGCGGCGAGGGCCGCCTCCTCGGCGGCGATGCGGTCGGCGAGGCCGGCGTCGAGGCCGGCCAGCGCGGCGGCCTCGGCGAGCCTCGAGCCGAGACGCTGGCGGACCTGCTCTGCGAAGCCCTGCTGGGCGCTCCGGGCCTCGCCGAGCGATTCGACCGCGGCCTGGGCCGACGCCTGGGTGGCCTCGGCCTCGACCCGGGCGGCCTCGGCACGGCGGACCTCGTCCTCGAGCCGGCGCTGCACCGCCCGCACCTGGTCGATCACGTCGACGTCGCGCCCCGAGCGCATCGCCATGAACGCCCGACGGGTGGCGTCCTCCTGGGCCGAGCCCGCTTCGAAGCGGCGCAGGAGGTCCTCGCCGGGGGGGTCGACGTAGGCGGACACCGCGAGGCGGGTCAGCCGGACGCGCAGCTCGGCCAGCTCGGCCTCGCTGGCCTCGGCGGCGACGCGAGCACTCTCGGCCTCGGCCGCCGCGGTCTCGGCGGCACGGGCCGCCTCGGCGGCGACCTGCTCCTGTGTGCGGACGTTGGCCTCGATGGCCGCCAGGGCCTCGCTCACCCGGGCCTGGTCGGCCTGGAGGACGTCCACCTGCGTGGCCACCTCGGCCCGCTCGGCCTGCACCCGCGCCCGCTCCTGGCGCACGTCCTCGGCCCCGACCCGTCCGCCGCCCCCGGCCACGACCGCCACCACGAGCGCGCCGATCACGACAGCTCGCACCGGTCGTCGGACTTCAGGGGGCAGCGGGGACATCGCAACCTCTCGGGATCGCACGTCGTCGATCGCGAGGAAGACCCACACTCCGCCCTGGAGCCCGCACACCGTACCGCGGCCGCCCGGATTGCACCAGGGGTCGATCTGCACCGCTACCGTCGCGAGATGCCGACGACGTCAGAGCCGGCGGCCGAGGCCGGGGAGCTCACCCTGGCGGGCCTCGAGGACGTGGCCTGGCGCCGCCGGTCGAACCTGCGGGTCGACCCCGACCGCCCGGTGCCCGCCGAGCTGCTCGACCGCCTGTGCCGACTGGCCTCCTGGGCCCCGAACCACCATCGCACCGCCCCATGGCGGTTCTGCGCCGTCACCGGCGACGGCCGCCACGCCATCGGCGAGGCTCTGGCCGAGGACCTCCTCGAGGCGGGCGAGGACCACGCCGCCAAGATCGCCAAAGCCCGCACCAAGTACACCCGGGCGCCGGTGGTGCTCGTCGTGGCGTCCGCAGCCGGCTCCGACCCGGTCACCACCGCCGAGAACCGCGACGCCGTCGCCGCCGCGGTGCAGACCCTCCTGCTCGGCGCGACCGCCGCCGGGCTGGCCACCCTCTGGTCCACCGGCGCGGCGGCCCGGTCGCGCCGCATCATCGAGCTGTGCGGCTTCTCGGGCGACGACACGCTGGTGGGCCTCGTATACCTCGGCTGGCCGGTGTCGGAGCCGACCGCGCCCGCCGAGCGTCCCGCGCCGGCCGTGGCCCACCTCGACCACGACCCCCGCGCCGCCCGCTGAGCCCCGATGGCCCGCTCCCCCTCCCCCGTCGGGCCCACCGCCGCCACCCGCGCCCGCCAGCGCCGGGTGTACTCCACGATCCTCTGGTGGATCTTCGTCGGCGTGTTCGTCTACAACGCGGTCGTCGTCGGCCAGTTCGTCTTCTGGATCCCCGCGGTGGGCTTCGCCCTCGGCGCCTTCGCCACCACGCGCCTGGCCCTCTCCGCCCGGGCCCCGGAGCGCTTCACGCCCGCGCCCGGCGCGATCGCGGCGTCCCGGAAGGGCCGGCCGGTCACCGCCCCGGGCCAGTGGGTCCCGCCGGGCGGGGCCCGTCCGGGGACCGCCCAGTCGGGCGTCCTGCGTGCCGCGGCCGGGCGGCTGTCGTTCGAGACCGCCGACGGCGACACCGGCTTCGACGTGGCCATCACCCAGATCGGCCTCCCCACCGTCCCGAGCTTCCTGCGCCCCCAGCTCGACGTCGAGCTGGCGAGCGGCGTCCACACCATCCGGCTGTTCCCCGTCTGGGACCTCGGTGCCACCTTCGTCGGACCGACCGTCGCCCAGGAGTGGTGCCTCCAGCTCGAGGCCGCCGGGGCGTCGGGGCCGGCCTGATCGCCCCGTGACCGACCCATGACCACGGCGAACCCCGAGCCCGGCGAGCTCCGGGCCCGGGGTCGGCGGCGTCGCGAGGTCGAGCTGGCCATCGGATGGGTGGTGGTCGTCGCCCTCGCCGTCGGGCTGGGGGCGGGCGGCCCCTGGTTCCTCGTCATCCCGCTCGGCGCGATCGGCGCGCTCGCCGGGGCCAACACCGTCGCCCTGGCCCAGCGGCGCGGTCCCGAGGAGACGACACTCTCACCCGGGCGTCTCCTCCGCGCCGGCCCCGACCACGACCCCGTCGCCGTGGACGCCACCTGGGCACCCGAACGCAGAGCGCGGGAGCGGCGCCGCCAGGTCGGCCGGCTCACCTGGGCCGCGGGCCGACTGAGCTTCGTCGCCGACGCGACGCCGTCGGGCGCCGACCGCCGCGGCCCGCCGATGGTGCTGCTCGACGCCGAACCCCACGAGCTGCGCCTCGGCCCGGCGCCGACCCTGTGGCGCCCCGAGCTCGTGCTCCTCCAGGGCGACACCACCCACGTGCTCGACCTCGTCCCGGGATGGGACATCGCCGAGGTGGGTGTCGGTGTCCTCGTCGCCGGCGAGTGGTACCGGCAGCTGCGCGAGGTCGGCGTCAGGCCCAGCTGAGCGAGGACGCGGCGGCGGCCACCTCGATCGCCCCCATCAGCGCCGCCGGCTCGCCCTGGCAGGCCTCGAGGGCGTCTGGACCGAGCAGCACCCGGTGGCGTACGCCACCGTCCCCCTCGTCGACCCTGGCCACGACGCACGGCGTGTGGCCCTCGGTGACCACCGCCAGCTCCGCGCTGCGCTCGTCGAGGTGCACCGTCTCGAACGGCACCGCCAGATCGGCGCGGCAGCGCGCGAACTCCGGCTTGGCCCGGAACGTCCCGTGGGTGATGTCGCACAGGGCGCAGTGGGCCCGGCCGAGGCGCGCCCCCACCCAGTAGGCCAGCTCGCCGGTCAGCGACCCGTTGGCGTGGTACACACCGACCAGCCCCACGATGCGTCCGGGAGGGGAACCGCCGGAGCCGGTCACGAGAGCACCGCGGCGACGGACCGAACCGACCGGGCCGACGAGAAGGTGACCGGCAGGGCGTCGAGGCCCCGCAGCACCAGGCGCCCGTTCCACATCGGGCGGTCCGTGGCCAGACGCAGCCCGTCGAAGCGCCGGATCAGCGCCCCGATGGCCTCGGCCCCCTCGAGCCGGGCCAGGGCCGACCCGAGGCAGTAGTGCGTGCCGCTGCCGAACGACAGGTGCAACGGGGCGGACGGCCGGCCGAGGTCGAGCACGTCGGCGTCGGGGCCGAAGACCGCCGGGTCGCGGTTGGCGCTCCCGAGGCAGGTCATCACGAAGCGGCCCGGCTCGATGACCCGGCCGCCGATCTCCAACCGGTGCAGTGCGATCCGCCGGGAGAACTGCACCGGGGAGTCGAACCGGAGCAGCTCGTGCACGGCGTTGGCGTCGAGGGTGACGTCGTCACGCCACCGTTCGAGCTGCTCGGGGTGGCGGAGCAGCGCGAGGGTGCCGTTCCCGATGAGGTTCACGGTCGTCTCGTGGCCGGCGATGAACGACAGCACGATCTGGTCCACGAGCTCGGTCTCGGAGAGCACATCGCCCTCGTCCTCGGCGGTGATGAGCGCCGTGAGCAGGTCGTCGGCCGGGCGCTCCCGCTTCCAGGCGATCGCCCGGGCGACGTGGGCGCGCATCCTCTCGGCCGCGACGACGCCCTCGCGCACCTCGTCGGGGGTGAGGGTGATGTCGAGGAGCTGCACGACCGAGTGGGACCAGCGCCGCAGCTCGTCACGGTCGCCCTCGGGCATCCCGAGCATCTCGCTGATGACGGCGAACGGAAGTGGGAAGGCGAGGTCGGCGATGACGTCCATCCGACCGTCGGTGGCGACGGCATCGAGACGTTCGTCGACCAGTCGGCGCACCAGCGGCCGCAGGTCCTCGACACGCCGCGGCGTGAAGACCTTCGACACCAACCGTCGCAGCCGGGTGTGGTCGGGCGGGTCGACGTTGAGGATCGAGGTGTCCTCCCGGCGCTCCCGGCCCGGGAAGAGGTCGTCGAGCATCTCGTCCCGGCGGCGACGGGAGCGGGGATCGATCTCCACCGCCTTGCGGACGTCGACGCTCAGGCTCGGGTCGCGCAGCAGCGCCGAGGCGTCCCCGTGCCGGAACAGGATCCACGGGCCGAGCGGGCTGAGATGAACCGGGTCCGCCTCGCGCTGACGGGCATAGGTGGGGTACGGGTCGTCGAAGAACCCTGCGGCGAACGGGTCGAAGACCGGCAGCGGCGCGTCGGGCAGGTGGACGTCGTCGGGCATCGGCTCTCCTCGGGCAGGGCGATCGGGACGAGACCGCGCCCGTGGCACGATGCTGGCATGTCCGTCACCGTCCCTCCCGTCGACGTCGACCTGCTCGACGAGGCGGTGAGCATCTCACGGGCCGCAGGCGCGTACACCCTGCGGTGGTTCGCCCAGCCCGGACTGGCGGTGGACGCCAAGGGCGACGGCACCCCGGTCACCGAGGCGGACCGCGCCGCCGAGCGCCTGGTGCGGGAGCGGCTCGCCGGCTCGCACCCGAACGACACCGTCCTCGGCGAGGAGGAGCCCGACCTGCTCGGCACCTCGGGACGGACGTGGATCATCGACCCGATCGACGGCACCAAGGCCTTCACCCGGGGGATCCCGCTCTACTCGAGCCTGCTGGCCGTGCACGACGAGCACGGACCGGCGATCGGGGTGATCGACCTGCCCGCCCTCGGTCACACCGTGTGGGCCGGCCGTGGTCGGGGATGCTTCCTCGACGGTCGGCCCACCGGGGTGTCCCGACGCGTCGACCCGTCCGAGTCGGTGCTCTCCACGAGTGACGTCACGCGCTGGCCCGACGACGATCTGCTCGCCGTGAAGCACGCGGGGTTCCAGGTGCGCACCTGGGGTGACGGCTTCGGCTACGCCATGGTGGCGACCGGAGCCATCGAGGCCATGGTCGACGGTCTCGTCTCGCTCTGGGACCTCGCCCCGATGCCGGTGATCCTGGCCGAGGCGGGGGGCCGCTTCACCGATCCCGCCGGACGCGAGCCGGTGCTGTCACCGGGCGCGCCCGTGTCGGGGGTGGCCACCAACGGCCTGGTGCACGAGGCCGTGGTCGCCTGCCTCGCCGGTCACGCCGCCGCGCTCTGACCGGCGGCGTCCTCGGCGGCGTACTCGGCGAGCAGGGCCCTCTCGGCGTCACGCTTCGGGAACAGGAGGAACACGAGCGCGGCACCCGCCACGACGAAGGCGATGCCCGCCACGTACGCCCAGTCCTGGCCCTCCACGAACGACTGGCGGGCGCCGGCCACGATCTGCTGGGCGTACTGGGGGTACTGGGCGGCGATGGCCTCGGCGCCGCTGAACGACTTCGTGAGCTGGCCCTCCACCGAGGTCGTCACCTGCGCGGCGTCGGGGGAGGTGCCGATCAGCCCGGCCATGGCGGAGGCGTACCCCGCGGTGAGCAGCGCGCCCATCGCCGACTGGAGGATGGCCCCACCGAGGTCGCGTTGGAGGTCGGCGGTGCCCGAGGCCATGCCCGCCCGGGTCACGGGCACCGACCCGGTGAGCGAGCGCGACGCCGGCGTACCCGCGAAGCCCACGCCCGCACCGACGAGCGCGTACCCGATGCCGATCGGCAGGTAGGACACCCCGTCGCGCCAGGTCACCAGCATCGTGACGAAGCCCAGGAGCACGCAGGAGTAACCGACCAGGAGGGTGAACCGTGCACCCCGGGCCTCGACGAGCTTCGCGGAGCGAGGGGCGATGACGACCATGAACACGGCGGCGGGGAGCACTGCGAGCCCGGCTTCGATCGTGGAGTAGTCGAGCACGTTCTGGAGGAACTGCTGGCCGATGAACATCGCGCCCATGAGCGAGCCGAACACGATGATGCCGGCACACGCCGCCACCCAGAAGATGCGTCGTCCGGCGACGTGGAGGTCGTAGAGTGGGTTCGCGGCCCTTCGCTGCCGGATCACGAACCCGATGACCGCCGCCGCCGCCACGAAGGTCAACCCGAGCGCCAGGGTCCCGGCGTCGGGCACGGTGGCGAAGTTGATGGCCAGGATCAGCGCACCGACGAGGATCACCGACAGGAGGCCACCCAGGTTGTCGACCGGTTCGGTGCCCTCGTTGACGTGCGCGGGGACCAGCCGGTGGATCAGCGGGACGGCGACGACGATCAGGGGCAGGGTGACGAGGAAGACCGAACCCCACCAGAAGTCGGAGAGCAGGAGGCCGGAGATGAGAGGGCCGAGGGCCGAGACGGCGCCACCGATCGCCGACCACAGCGCGATCGACCGGGTGCGCCCCGGCCCCTCGCGCCACAGGGCGGTGATCAGGGCCAGCGTGGTGGGATAGGCCATGCCGGCCGCCAGGCCCCCGACGATCCTCGCCGCGATGAGCAGCTCGATCCCCGGCGCCCACGCCGACGCCAGCGCAGCCGGCAACGAGAGCAGGACGCCGATGAGCAACATCCGCTTGCGGCCGTAGCGGTCCCCCACCGCGCCGAGCCACAGGACGGACGCCGCGAGGCCCAACGAGTAGCCCACCGCCACCAGGTTCAGCTGGGTCTGCGACGCGTCGAAGGCGAGCCCGATCGACGGCAGCGCCACGTTGGCGACCGCCAGCGGGAGGTTGGCGATCGCAGCGACGACGATGAGGGTGCCGAGGACGGCGCCGGCCCGCGCCGGGCCGCCCGACGTGGCGGAACCCCCGGTTGGCGACGCGGTCTGCATGCTCGGTGACCCCTCGCTCGACGATAGATCGGGCCCTGACCACGGATCGACCACCCGGCACGGACCGTCGCCGGGACCGCTCACGCTGACACCCCCCTGAACCCCCTGCGGCGGAGCAGCCGGTCGCGAGGGGCATCCCGAGGGGACCATGAGCGAGGATGGGGATGTGACGAGCCGCATCTCCGCGTCGGGGCACAGCGCCCTCGCCGTGGCCACCCTCGTGGGGGTGGTCCTCGCCGTGCTCGTCGCGACCACCGGTCCGGCCGCCGCCCACGCGTCCGTGCTCACCACCACGCCGACCGACGGCCAGTCCGTCCCGGAGTCACCGGCGGAGTTCACGGTCACGTTCAGCGAGCCGGTCGACGTCGAGCTCGGCGGGTTGAGCGTGCTCGACGGCGACGGGAACCGCGTGGACGACGGCGAGACGGTCACCGGGGACGGAGGCCGGGTGCTGCGCGTCGCGCTGCGTCCCGACCTCGACGAGGGCACCTACGTAGGCACCTGGCGCGTCGTGTCGACCGACGGCCACGCCATCTCGGGCTCGGTGCTCTTCGCGGTCGGCGTTCCCGTCGACGCCGCCGGTGTCAGCGGGCTCAGCGCCCGGACCGACCCCACGTGGGAGGTGATCGGCGCCGTCGCCCGCTTCGTGACCTTCGTGGCGGCGTTGCTGGCCGCCGGTCTGGCCTTCTACCTCGCGTTCCTCCACGACCAACGCTCCGATCGCTGGTCCATCGCCCCGATCGTGCGCATCGCCGCCCTCACGGGGCTCTTCGGGATCGGCGGCTCCATCGCCGCCCAGGCCGCGCTGGCCACCGGTCGGGGTCTCGACGCCGTGACCGACCTCGACGTGATCCGTACCGTGCTCGTCGACACCCTGGGCTGGTCGGCGGTGGTCCTGCTCGTCGGCCTCGCCCTGGTGCACCTCTCCACCGACACGAACCGCCTGTTGCTCGCCCAGGGGTGTGCGTTCTACGGCGGACTGGCCGTGACCGTGTCGTTCGTGCTGTGGGGCCACGCCATCGAGTCGCCCTACCGGTGGCTCTCGGTGCTGTCCGACGGCACCCACGTGGCCGCCGCCGCCATCTGGTTCGGGGGCCTGGTGGGCCTGGCCCTCACACTGCGACACCGGGCGTCCCGACTCGCCGGGGAGGCGACCCCGGATCCACCCGCGGTCGAGCCGGGCGGTGGCGGCGTCGCCCTCTCGACCCGGCCCGAGGTCGAGACCACGACCGCCCCCCGCCGCGAGCTGCTCACATCCACACTCGGCGTGCTCGACCGGTTCTCCACCGCGGCGGCGGTCAGCGTGGTCGTCCTGCTCGTCAGCGGCGTGGCCATGACCTGGATCCAGTCCGGCGGCGACCCGACCGCGCTGTGGAGCACCACCTACGGCCGGCTCCTGCTCACCAAGGTGGGACTGGTGGTGGTCGTCCTCGCCCTCGCCGCCCACAACCGCTACCGCCTGGTTCCCCGCCTGACCACGAACGACGACGAGCCGGGCCCGGCCGAGAGCGCCGTCGAGGCCACGGCCGGACGACCTGCCGACCCCGGGACGGCGACGGCGGACTGGCGGCGGCTGCGCAGCAACGTCCTCGGCGAGGTCGTCGTGCTCCTCGCCGCCCTCGCCGTGACCGCCGTGCTCGTCAACGTGGTGCCCGCCCGCAACGCCGTCGCCAGCGCAGCCTCCGTGGTCGAGCTCACCGCACCGGCGGACGACGGGACCGTCACGATGACGGTCACGCCCGCCGCGGCCGGGGTGAACACGATCCGGGTCCAGTACCTCGACGAGGCCGGTGGGGTGCTGGACGTGGCGACCACCCTCCGAGCCGAGTTCAGCCTTCCCGCCGCCGGACTGGGCCCGATCGCGCGCGAGGTCGTGAAGGTCGGCCCGGGTAGCTTCGTCCTGGAAGGATCCGAGTTGTCGATCCCCGGTGAGTGGGAGATCGACCTCGTCGTCCGTCCCTCCGACTTCCGCGAACTCCGCACGCCGTTCGCTGTCGAGATCCGCTGACCCGACCGACGTCTGTGAGCCCCCGATCATGAGCCGAACGGATCCGACGCGCCGGCGTCGACGCCTCCCCGCCCTCCTCGCCGTGGTCGTCGCCACGACGGTCCTCGCCGCCCCGGCGGGCGCACACGTGCAGTCGTCCGAGGAACCGGTCGCAGCCGGCAGTCGGACCCCCGTCACGTTCAGCTTCGACCACGGCTGCGCCGGTCAGCCCACCACCTCCCTGCGGGTCCAGATCCCCGCCGGGGTCCGCGACGTCGTCACCGAGGACCCACCGGGCTGGACATCGACGGTCACCGACGAGGAGATGCGCTGGGAGGGCGGATCGATCCCCGACGCCCAGGTGGCGAGCTTCGTCGCCGTCATGACCATCGACCAGCCCGAGGGCACCGTCGTCCGATTCCCGACGATCCAGGGCTGCCCCGGTGCCGAGTCGGCGTGGATCCAGGTTCCCGATGCCGCGAACCCCGAACCCGAGTACCCCGCCCCGCAGATCGTCGTCGGCGCCGCTCCGGACGCCGCCCTCGCCCCCGAGCCCGTCGGGTCCACGACGCCTGCCCCGACGACGGCCCCGCCCACGACCAGGGTCCCGCTCCAGGACTCGCCCATCTCCTCGACCGCCACCGAGCAGAGCACCGCAGGGCTCGTGGTCTTCCTCGTCGTGATGGCGGTCATCGTCGGCGGCGGGATCATCCTCTACTTCCGCCACCGCCGCCGTCCCGGCTGACGCCGAGCCGACGGACCCGGGAGATCAGCGGCGGCCCGCCTGGTCGAAGCGACGATCGAGGCGTGACTGCCACGGCGACGCGTCGGCGATGGCGGCCGCGTAGTCGGCCCGCCGCTGCGACAGACGCACACCGACCCGGCGGTGGGTCCCGCCCCCACCGCCCGTCGGCTCGTACTGCGCCTCGATGCCGACCTTGAGCATCTCCAGGGCCTCGGAGCGGAGCTGGCTGACGCGCGATTCGGTGACGCCCAGGAACCGGGCGAGGTCCCCCGACGTCCGCCCCTCG
>JALOLR010000014.1 GCA_025455885.1 Acidimicrobiales bacterium | reverse complement strand
GTCGTCGATCCGCCCGAGCGGTTGCGGGAGCGGGCCCAGGAGCTGGCCGAGACGATCGCCCGCAACTCGCCGGCGGCGATGGCGGCGTCGAAGCGGGCGTTGTGGCGGGCGTTGGAGCTGGGCCTGACCGACGCCTGCCGGGCCGGTGCGCAGGACCTGGTGTCGATGTGGGGTCACCCCGACCAGACCGAGGGCCCGGCGGCGTTCGCCGAGAAGCGCGACCCGGTCTGGGCCGAGCCGATCGACCCCGTGGGGGTCGACGCCCACGGCGAGAGCGACACGTGACGGGCCGGTCTCGCCCGAGGACCCGGCCCGGCCGGTGAACCTGGCGGCGCTCCTCCTGGAGCACCCCTTCGCCGACGACGAGGGGCTGTTGCACACCGTCGATCGCTCGGTGAGCGCCGGCGAGGCCCGCGGCGCGGCGCGGGCGCGGGCCGACGAGCTGGTGGCGGTTCTCGGTGACGGGGGCGGCCTCGCCGGCCGGGCGGTGGCGGTGCAGCTGCCGAACGGGCCGGAGCTGGTGGCCACGATGGTCGGGGTCTGGGCGGCCGGGGGGGTGTACGTCCCGGTGAACCCCCGCTTCCCGCGGGCCGAGGTGCAGGCGGTGCTCGACACCACCCGCCCCGTGGGCCTGGTCACCGAGTCGGGCGTGGAGCGCCTGTCGGACCCGGAGGACTACGAGCCCGGCGTCGCCTTCGTGATGTGGACCTCCGGCACGACCGGCCGGCCCAAGGCCGTCCGCCACGCCCACGAGGCGTATCTCGAGCTGCTCGACCGGGTCCTGGGCCCGCTCCGGGCGCGCCTGCCGGGTGCGGAGCCCGCCCGGTCCCCGACGCCGAACCTCATCCCGGTGTCGATGGCGCTCAACGCCGGTCTGTACAACGCCCTGTTCGGCCTGCGGGCGGGGGCCGCCCTCGTGATCATGGACCGCTTCGAGCCCCACGAGTTCGCCGAGCTGGTGCGCCGCTTCGAGATCCGCTCCACGGTCCTGCCGCCGGCGGCCATGGTGATGCTCACCGACTCCGACGTCACCGATCTGGGCCCGTTGCGCTACGTGCGGTCGATCACGGCGCCGCTGTCGCCGCTGCAGGCCCGGCGCTTCGTCGACCGGTTCGGCCTCCACGTGCTGAACGGGTACGGGCAGGCCGAGATCGGCGAGGTGATCGGCTGGACGGCGGCCGACGCCAAGGCCCACCCCGAGAAGGCCGGGGCGATCGGCCGGCCCCATCCGGGGGTGGACATCCGGGTCGACGCCGACGACCGCCTCTGGGTCCGCCCGCCGAACACAGCCGTGGGCATCGAGGAACGCCTGGACGCCGAGGGGTTCGTCGACACCGGCGACCTGGCCCGGGTCGACGACGACGGGTTCGTGTGGATCGAGGGTCGGGCCGGCGACATGATCAACCGCGGTGGCAACAAGGTGGCGCCGTCTGCCGTGGAGGAGGTGCTGCGCCTCTCGCCGGCGGTCGACGACGTGGCGGTGGTGGCCGGGCCCGACGACCGCCTGGGCGAGGTGCCGGTGGCCTTCGTGGTCGGCCGCCCGGTGACCGACGACGAGCTGCTGGCGCTGTGCCGGGAGCACCTGGTGGCCTACAAGGTGCCGGCGGCGTTCCACTGGATCGACGAGCTCCCCCGCAGCGAAGTGGGCAAGGTCCTCACACGCGACCTCCAGGCCCGCCTGACCTGAGAGGCAACCACCACCCGTCGGCCGCACGACCTCCGAGCTCACCCCCGCCGCCCGGGCGTCGTCACCCGGAGTCGTCGAACAGTGTGCCGGTCCGCTCGACGTCCTGATCGGCCTTCGCGGCGATCCCACCCCGTGCCCCTTCCCGTGGGCCGGCACCTGCCCCGCCGGTTGCTGCTGGCGCGGCGCCTGCGTGCCGATTCGGCGCAGCGACTGTCCCGACGCCTGTCCCGGCGCGTGCGGCTGTCGCGGGGGCTTCCGTCGTCGTCGCCGCTGTTGCCTCGGCCCCGGCCCCGGCCCGACGCGCGGTTGGTGGTGCCGTGATCCGCACGGGACCCGGCGAGGTGGCCGCGGGTCGGGTCGGGCCGTGGCGGGGGTGGCTGGTGACGGTGACCCCGGCACGCGTGGCTCGGAGCTCGCCGTTGGGATCGCCGGAGAGGCACCAGCCGCCCTCGTGGACGGCATGGTGGTGGTGCCAGCACAACATGGTGAGGTTGCCGAGCACGGTCGGCCCGGGGAAGGGGACCACGTGGTGGGCCTGGAGGAACCGGGTGGCCGTGCACGACCCGAAGCGACAGCCTCGGTCTCGCTGCATGATGACGCGACGCATGGCTGGGCTGACCGTCCGTGCGGAGGTGCCCACGCCCACGGCGATGCCGGCTCGGTCCTGGACGACCACCTGGACCCGGCTGTCGCAGAGCAACCGCCGTGCGGTCTCCACCGGGAGCAGCGTGCCGTCCTCGAGCTCGGCGGTGGCACCGGCGAGGGCTGCGGACCTCTCGGGCGCACGGGCGGAACCCTGCGGTGTCGAGCGGGCATGCTGGGGTGGCGCGCCTCCGTGGGTCGCTGCGGTTGCTGCGGTCGCCCCTCCGTGGATCGCAGCGGTCGCCGCGTCGACGGTGTCGAGGTCGGCGATGAGCACCACGTTGGCCCGGTCGGGGTCGGCGTCGTCGGCGATGGTGGCGCCGGCCAGGGCCAGCAGACCGTCGGCGCGGCGTTGGTCCGGGGTGAGCGGTGGCGCGTTGCCCTCGTTGCCCTCAGCGGTGCCCCTGGTGCCATCAGCGGGGCCAGCGGTGGTGCGGCGTTCGGCGCCATCGGTCCTGGGATCGCGCCCCCGAGGTGCCGCGGCGCGGTCGATGGCCGCCAGGAGCCGGTGGCCGTCGTCGACGGGCATCGCCCCTCTGAACCGGAGCTCCAGGCCGTCGGTCCAGGCCCGGAAGTGACGGGCGTTGCGGGCGGCGCGGTGGTCGGCGCTGGTCGGGCGAGATCTCTTCGCCGCCTGACGATCGAGCACTCCGACGGGTAGGGCGGAGGCTTGGGCGGCCCACTGGCGGTCGGTGGTCGGATCGGCCAGCTGGGCCGCAGGCCGCGCTTGGGCGGTGGAGACGTCGCCGCGGGCGGCGGCCTCGGCGAGGTTGGGGAGTCCGTCGAGCTGGCGGGCGAGGCGAAGCTGGTCGTTGGCGGCGCGTCGACTGACGCCGAGCCCGTTGGCCGCCCAGTCGGCGGCATCACGAGACCCGTCGACGGTGAACGCCCGTCGCTCGTCGATGAGCGCCAGCAGGCGTCGCTGTTGGTGCTCGACGGCGGAGATCACCTTCTGCAACTCGGCTGCGGCGGCGCGCAGCCCCTGGGGGTCGAGGCGGTCCCAACCGAGCTCGGGGAGCGCCCCGTCGGCCCTGCCCGGGTGGGCCTCGAGCACCGAGAAGGCCCGCCCCAGGGTCGCCAGGACCGCCGGCACCGGGCTGGTCGACGCATTCTCTCGACGGGCCGGCCGGCCGAGTCTCCGCGGTTCCGCCGCCGATCCGGCGGGGGAGAGACCACTGGCACCGAGGTCGCCGCCACCGACATCCCCACCGTTCCCGGCTGCGGTCATGTCGATCCTCCCCTCACGAGTCGCCGGGCTCAGGCCACGGAACGCAGTGCCTATCGGGGCACCCGGAGGTACCGAAGGGGAAGAACCATGACGCTACCTGATCGAACACCAGTACGCAATCGGTCTCTCGGTGAAATCTTCCTGACCGCCTCTGCTCTGTCACGGCGGGGGCTCGCGGAGCTCGCCCATCTCGTCCCGCGATCGGCAACGAGACCGCCTGCCCGGCCCGCGGCGGCGGTCGGTTCAGGGACCCCCCATCAGCCAGCGGGTCACGTCGATCCTCAGCAGGGCCACCTCGCCGATGTCGTCGTCCACCTCCACGGCGAGGTCCCAGCCGTACTTGTCGAGGAACGCCGCCGTCACCGGTTCCGGGAACGGTCGAGGGACCGCCGTGGCCCGACCCTCGGCCACGAGCGGGTCGTCGCCGCCCTCGAGGCTCACCGAGACCGAGGGGTTGGCGGCGATGTTGCGGGCCTTCACGCTCGCCGCCCCGGTCCCGATCCAGAACCGCTCGTCCACCGTCACGAACCACACCGGGGCCAGGTGCGGTCGGCCGTCGGCTCGCACCGTGGCCAACCACACGTTGCGCTCGCGGAGGAGTCGATGGTCGTGCCGGCCCACGCTGCGTCGCCCAGCCCTACAGCCGTCCGTCGGTGCGGAGGTCCTCGGCCACCCAGGAGGGGTTGCGGCGCTCCTTGAACGACACGAACCCCTCGACCGCCTCCGGTGCACCGAGGCTGGCCTCCATGGTCATGCGGTCGTAGGTGCCGTAGCCGTCGCCGATGATGCGCTTCACCTCCATGTAGGCGTTGGGCCCGCAGCGACAGCAGGCCTCCAGGGCCTCCACCGCGGCGGTCATGACCGCGTCGTGTGGCACCACCCGCGTCACCAGACCCCAGTCGAGCGCCTCTTCGGCGGACACCACCCGGCCGGTGAAGAGCATGTCCTTGGCCCGTCCCGGGCCGATCTGGGCGGGGAGGTAGGTGGCGTAGCCGGTGTCGGCGATGCCCCGGTAGAGCTCTGGCGCCCGGAACGTGGCCCGGTCGCTGGCCACGGCCACGTCGGAGAGCATGGCGATGAGCAACCCCCCGCCCTGGCAGAGGCCGTTCACCGCCGACACCACGGGCTTGGCCGAGCGGCGCACGGCGTCGAAGGGCACGGTGTCCATGCCCAGCAGCGCGGGCCCACCCCAGTCGTCGACGGGGTCGCCACCCAGGTCGCCGCCGGGGATGAACACGTCGCCCGTGCCGGTGATGAGCAGACCGGCGAGGGTCGGGTCGGTGTTGACCCGGTCGATGGCGTAGCGGATGCCGAAGTACATGGCGCCGGTGAGGGCGTTGCGCCGCTCGGGTCGATCGACGGTGCAGTGGGCCAGGCTGCCGTGGCGTTCGAAGCGCAGGTACGGCGACCCCAGCCAGTCGCCCTCCGGTGGGCGAGGCGGCGTCCGGCTGGGCTCGGGTTGCGCGCCGGTCGCGTCGACATCGCTCATGGGACCCCCTCTGGTCGAGATGTATAAGGTATCCGCCGCGACCCGGCCGGATCGGCCGTGGGCTCAGTCGGAGGTCGGAGGACCCATGGGGATGCTCGACGGCAAGGTGGCCATCGTGACCGGCGCCGGTCACGGCGTGGGCCGGGGGCACGCCATGGAGCTGGCCAGGCACGGGGCCATCGTCGTCGTGAACGACCTCGGGGGATCCGTGGAGGGTGAGGGCGCGTCCCGCGCCGCCGACGACACGGTGGCGCTCGTCGAGGCCCGCGGCGGCACCGCCGTCGCCAACTACGGCGACGTGTCCGACCACGACCAGTGCGGGGCCCTCGTCCAGCAGGCCATCGACACGTTCGGTCGCCTCGACATCGTCGTGAACAACGCCGGCATCGTGCGCGACGCGGCCATCTGGAACATGCCGGTGGAGAACTTCGACCTGGTGCTGGCGGTGCACCTCCGGGGCACCTGGTCGATGTGCCACCATGCCGCCAGGCACTTCCGGGCCATGTCGAAAGCCGGCGAACCGGTCGCCGGGCGGATCATCAACACCACGTCGGGCGCCGGGCTCACGGGCAACTTCGGTCAGACCAGCTACGCCACGGCCAAGGCGGCCATCGTCGGCCTCACCCTCACCCTGGCCCAGGAGCTGGCCAGCTCCGGTGTGACCGTCAACTGCGTCGGGCCCTCAGGCCTCACCCGCATCACCGCCACGATGCCGGGCATGCCGGACTCCTTCGAGCCCGACGAGATCGGTGACGACGAGTTCCACCCGATGGACCCGGCGAACGCCTCGCCGCTCGTGGCCTGGCTGTCCTCCGACGACGCCGGCTACGTGAACGGCCAGGTCATCCGAGCCCTCGACGACCGCATCATCTGGATGCAGGGGTGGCGTGAGCGCAAGACGATCTCGAACGACCAGACCAAGTGGGACGCCACCAAGCTCGGTGCCCGCATGGGCGGCGAGGTCTTCGGCGTCCAGCCTCAGGGCCTGAAGTTCGAACAGGCCTGACCGAGTCACCCGAGTCAGCGAATCGCCGAACACCCGAACACCCGAACGACGGAACGGAAGCCAGAGGAACCCATGACCGAAGCAGTGATCGTCGCCGCCGCCCGCACCCCCATCGGCCGGGCCCGCAAGGGCTCCCTGGTCGGGGTCGACGCCTTCCAGCTCGCCCAGACCGCCGTGGGGGCCGCCATCGAGCGCAGCGGCGTGCCCGCCGCCGACATCGACGACGTCGTCGTCGCCGAGTCGCTCCAGGGTGGCGGCGTCATCGCCCGCTACGTGGCCGTCGAGCTCGGCCTGACCAACGTCCCGGGCCTGGCCGACAACCGACACTGCGCAGCCGGGCTGTCGGCGGTGCAGATCGGCGCGTCGTCGATCCGTGCCGGCATGGACCGCGTGGTCGTGGCCGGTGGCACCGAGAGCCTGTCCACCTCGCCGTCGTCCACCAAGCGCCTCGAGCTCGGCGCTGAGCCGGTGCAGTGGATGTCGCCCAGCCACCCGGCCACGCCCGATGCCCCGCCCTTCGACATGACCATCACCGTGGGCAACAACGCCGCCGTCGAGGCCGGCCTCACCCGCCGCGACGTCGACGAGTGGGCCGCCTACTCCCACGGACAGGCCATCGAGTCGATCGACAACGGCTGGTTCGACGAGCAGATCGTGCCGGTCACGGCGCCCCAGCTCGACGGCACCACCAAGGAGTTCTTCGTCGACGAACATCCTCGGCGCGGCGTCACCGTCGACACGCTCGCCGAGCTGCCGGTGCTGCACCCCGAGATCGAGGGCTTCACCGTGACCGCCGGCAACGCCGCCGGTATCAACGACGCCGCGGCCGCGGTCGTCGTGACCGCCGACGACTACGCCGCCGCCAACGGGCTCACGCCCCTGGCCCGAATCGTGTCGTGGGCGTCGGTGGGCATCGAGCCCGCCCGCACCGGGATGGCGCCCACGCTGGCCATCCCCAAGGCCCTCGAACGGGCGGGCATGGGCATCGACGACATCGAGCTCTGGGAGATCAACGAGGCGTTCTGCTCCGTGCCCGTCGCCGCCTACCGGACCCTGGGCATCGACCCCACCATCCTCAACGTGAACGGCAGCGGCTGCAGCCTCGGCCACCCCATCGCCGCCACCGGTGCCCGCATGGTCGTGACGATGGTCCACGAGCTGCGCCGCCGCGGCCTCACCACCGGCTGCGTCTCGATGTGCGCCGGCGGCGGCATGGGCTCCGCGCTGGTCCTGGAGCTCCTCTGAGCTGAGGGAGACCGAGCAAGGTTTGGGTTCAGCTGCGGCCTGATCGCGGGTCGCCGGGCAAGGACACAACCTCGCCCCCACGTCCTTGCCGGGTGGGCCCTCCGTTCACCGCTCGACGAGCGGTGCTCAGCCGCCTGTGTAGGCGGTCGATCTGCGGTTGGCGTCGAGCTTCGCCCCCTCGATGGCAGGAATCCCCTCGACGTTGGTGACATACGCGGGGTTGCACGCGAACTCGCCTTCTGTCGCGGGCATAGCCTGCTCGAAGGTGGTGCCCTGCATCTGGAGCACCATCACGCAACCGGGCGGAGTGTTCTCGGCGGGGTTCGATGTCGCATGGAGGCCGCCTCCGGTCCAGCTGGTGATCTTGGCCAGTTCGTCGAGGACGCACTGGCGGGTCAAGTTGTTCCCGCACCCCTTGGCGGCGGTTGCCCACAACAGGAACGCCGAGGTGGCCTGCGCCCCGAGGAGGGCTGGCTGGCCGCCGCCGGCCGACGCCAGGTCGATGTACTGCTGGGTGGCGGGGTTCGAGCTCGCCTGTTCGAAGGGGGTGAACGCCATTCGCGTGAACACCTTGTCGGCGTAGCCGTTCACGTTTGCGTTGGCGAAGTCTTGGACGTAGAAGTTCGAATCGGTCATGTAGAGCGGTTCGTATTCAGCCTGCGCGGCGGCATCGAGGAAGTTCAAGAAGTTCGGAATCGGAGAGCCGACGAAGTACACGACCTCGGCCCCGCAGTCCTTCAGCTTCTGGATGTACGGAGCCCACTGAGCCACGCCGGCGATCGGATAGGTCTGCTCGCAGTCGCCGAGGAAGTCCCAGCCCCACTTCGGGTAGGTCGCCCTCACCTTGTCCGCTACCTCGACGTTCGCAGCAAAGTCGGCGTAGACGAGCCCGGCCATTTTCACCTGCTCCGGGTATTGCTGGGCGAACAGATCGGCGTTTCCCGTGGGGGTCAGGTCCACCGGGTTGGGTAGGGCAACGTAGGTCATCGGTCCGTGGGCCACCGTCGCACTGACTGTGTAACCCGGCACCTGGGGCAGGCCGCAGCCCACGCGTGTCGCCTCTGCGCCTCCGTCGAGCGCCCACCCCTGGCCGACGAGCATGAAGACCTCGTTGCACGCTTCCTGCATCACGTTGGTGGCGTTCAAGATGGCGGCGTCGTAGTAGTTGCCGACGACCGTGCGGCCGTTGATGCCGCCCTGCTCGTTGCACCAGCTGATCATGGCCCTGACCGCCTCGGCCATCTCCTTGTTGAGGCCGGGCGCGGCCTGGTACCCGGCGTCGTCGCCGTATCCGATGGTGACGGAGTCGGCGGTGACACCCTGATCGCCCGAGGGGGTGTTGGTGCCGTCGGTAGTCCCACACGGCGAGGCGAGATCACCGAAAGCCTCGGCGGTTGCGGCAGCGGTCGTGGTGTCGGTCGAGCCGCCACCGCCGTCGGCGGAGTCGGATCGACCACTGCC
The DNA here is from genome assembly GCA_025455885.1 of Acidimicrobiales bacterium. Lineage (NCBI taxonomy): Bacteria > Bacillati > Actinomycetota > Acidimicrobiia > Acidimicrobiales > Acidimicrobiales bacterium. The sequence goes on along the minus strand of JALOLR010000014.1, from coordinate 63,130 downwards.
ACATGCTGTGGCGAGCAGTCCCAGTGCCATCACAACGGCCAGGAGTTGCTGGTGTGCCCTTCGCATTCGGGTGGTCCCCCTTCGATCAGCCCCGAAGCCGCTCAGGCGTGCTCACCAGGGGTGACGGACGTCACCTAAGCACATTACGCTATTACATAACACTGATACAATTTAGTCTTCGGAGTCATCGTTTACCGGCGCGACCGGGCTGGTCAGGAAGGTTGAGCCCTCGCCCGAAGCGGGCCGCCATGTCTGCCCACCCCCGCTTGGTGCGGGGCTCGATGCCTACCGCTTCCATGACCCCGAGGCCGACTTCCGCGGCCCAGGTGTAGAGCACAGCCTCGCGGATGTCGACGGAGGGATCGATGCCCAGCTCGGACCGATGCTCCTCGTAGGAATCGATCCACACCTGCAGGTGGCTCAGCTGCTCGTCCCGGAGTCGGTGTCGTGTCTCCTCGTCGTTCAACGCCGCAGCGGCTCCCTGGAGGATCAAGGCCCGGAGCTGGCGTCGGTCGGGATAGCGGCTGGAGAGGCGTCGCAGAGTCTCGACGTGGAGTGGTTCTTCAGAGGTGGTCGCCTGTCCGGTGATGTCGAGGGATAGGGATTCGAGGTCGGTGACGGTCCTCGAGCTGATCGCCTCGGCCAGTAGGTCGGCCTTGTTGCGGAAGTGGCCGTAGATCGCCCCGGTCGTCAGCTCGGCGGCGCGGGCGATGTCGCGTATGGATGTCTCCAGGTACCCGCGGGTCGCAAAGAGCTCGGCCGCGAGCTCGACCAGGCTGGCGCGCGTCGCGATCGCCTTCGCGCTCGTGCGGAGCGGCGGCCGCCGCTTGTCAGGGTTGAGAGGGGGAACGACGATCACCGCCTCGCAGTCGGATGGACCTGCATTCTGGCGTAGCGGTCAGCACATCGGGGTGCTGCGAGGCCATTGATCCGCCGTCTACGTGTCAGCGGGCTCGGCAGCGATGCCCGAGCGGGTGTCGGCTCGTTCTGTCTTCCCCCTCACTCACTTCATCATTCCGCCGGATACGGAGATGTCGTCGGCGGTGACGAACGAGGAGGCGTCGCTGGCGAGGTAGAGGACCGGTCCGACGATCTCGTGGGGTTCGGCGACCCGCTTGAGCAGGGTGCCCTCGGAGACCATGGCGAGGTAGTCGATGTCGCTGCGGGCTGCGGCGCCAGCGAGCATCTCGCTCATGAACGGTCCAGGGCTGAGGATGTTGACCCGGATCTTCCAGTCCGCCCATTCCATCGCCATGGCCCGGGTGAGGTTCTTCAGACCGGCCTTCGAAGAGCCGTAGGCGCAGATGTTGGGGCCCGGCCCGTATGCAGCCATCGTGCCGATGTGGACGATGCTGCCTCCGCCTCCGTCGCGCATCACGGGAGCGACCTGCTGGCTCATGCGAAGGGGCCCCTCGAGATTGACTGAGAAGACCTTGCGCCAGTAGTCGAGGGTCATCTCGCCGACGGTGACCGGGGCGGGGTTGATGCCAGCGTTGTTGACCAGGACGTCGATGCGATCGAACCGCTCGACGACCTCGTCGACGAAGTCGGGGATGGCATCCCAGTCGCCGACGTGGCACGCGAGGGGCAGTACCTCGGCGCCGGTCGATGCCCGGATCTCGGCGGCGACGTCGTTGCAGAGGTTCTGCTTCCGGGAGCTGACCACGACCTTGGCTCCAGCAGCGGCGAGGCCCTCGACCATGGCCCGACCGATTCCTTTGGTTGAGCCGGTGACGATGGCCACCTTGCCGTCGAGGTCGAACACGTCGCTGTTGTTCATCGGGCTTGGTCCGTTCTGTGGATGATGCGTGGTGGAGTGGCGCCGTGGCGCTTCTAGGAAGCGCTTATCCAGTCGGTGGTCGGGGCGATGGTGTAGGTGGCGATGAGGGCCCGGATGAAGTCGGAGTCGTGAAGCGGATCGGTTGGGTCGGCGACCACGACGCCCCGGTTCCTGAGGTCGGCCAGGAGGCGTTCGAAGACCTCGTCGAAGGTGAGGTCGTCGCTGTGGTCGGCGGCCTTCTCGGCCTCGGCGCGATCGGCGTAGAGTTCGGCGCTCCAGTGGACCAGCAGGCGCATCTCGTCGGGTCGGTAGCGCCGGACCACCTCGCCGTCGGTCGTGATCGCCCAGTCGTCGCGGTTGGCGTCGTAGCCCAGCAGCGATCGGTGTCTCAGCCCCGGGATGTCGCGCTCCTCGGGCCGGCCGACGGGGTCGCCGCGATGGAACATCACCTCGTTCTGCACCACCACGCCCTTGTTCCAAAGCGGGTGCTCGAGGACGCGAGGCTCGCCGTGGGGCCCGTCGGGCCAGTACGTGAAGGTCCCGTTCTCGCCGAGGTACCACCAAGTGATGACTTGGGCCATCTTCACCATGTGCTCCTGGAAGAGCCCGGACTTGCCCATCACGTTCTGCAGCCACACCGGTGAGTTGTGCAAGCGGATCCCCCGGAACTGGACAGCGTCGAGGTGCGCGCTGAGCCCGGTGTGGTGGGGTCCGCACAGGTTGAACAGCATGTGGGTGGGCTGGGCGTAGGCGACACCCCAGTAGTCGCGAACGAGGTCGAGGAACTTCAGGTTGTAGAAGCAGTCCTCGATCTCGGTCTCGAAGCACGTCGAACCGTTGGCGATGTAGCCGCGGAAGTGGCCGGTGGCGACATCGTCGAGCGTGAGCTCGAGACCTTCCGGCATGACCCCGGTGGAGGTGGCGATCAGCTCCTCCACCGTGTCGAAGTGGTGCGCAGTGATCGTCGGCCACGGGCCCTTCGTCTGGATCATCCGGACGATTCGGTCGTGTTGGTCGTCGGTGTACACGCCCTCGATCACACGTGGCGGAGCCACCGGTCGCAGGACTGCTGCCATGTCGTCGTCGCTCAGCGCCATCTCGCTTCTCCCTGGCTGCGGCCCTCTCCGGGGCGCCCGCCCTTAATGTAACATTGCTATCTGATGTGAGTGTCTCGAGGTCCCGGCGGCGTGAGGCAGGCCGGGCGAACCAGGGGGAACGATCGATGATCCAGCCGAGCGATGCCGTCCAACTGCTGACGAAGTGGTGGTTCGCCTACGACAACGCCCTCTTCGACGAATGGCCGAAGATGTGGAGCTACGAGCCGCACTTCTCCTGTCGCACCGATACTGGTGCCACGGCCTTCGAGGACTTCGTCAACGCCGATGTCATCGGCCGTGACGAAGTGATCGCCTGGCAGATCCACCACCGCATGAACAGCCCGCATCCGCTGCGCCACCATGGCACCAACGTGCACCTGACCCGCGCCGACGATACGACCGCCGACTTCCGCTCCTACATTTGGGTGACGCAGATCGTCGGTGGGTCACCATCGCCGCTGTCCACCGCCATCGTGCACGGCTCGCTTCGGATCGAGGGCGGTGAGCTGCGGATCTCCGACATGAACGTCGTGCTCGACACCGAGGACTCGACCCTCCTGGCCGAGAAGCAGCCGGCCGCACCGTGACCCTCCTCGGCCCCTCGCTCGGGTTCGGATCTTCCGCCGCTTACGTTCAGAGCAACTCGTACGGACGCAGGTCGCGGATGGCGGCCAGCGAGCGGGTGATCATGGCGGTGAACATGGCGTCGCTGGCGTCGTTGGGGTCGGTGGCGTACACCGCGCCGAGCACGGTGATCATGGGACCCTGCACCACCCCGAGCCGGTAGTCGTCGAAGCACTCGTCGAGGTCGTGGTCGGTCACTCCGTGGGCGGCGAGGGCCTCGTGGTAGGCGGCGACGAGCTCGCGCTCGTGGGCCCGCCGGTCGGCGACGTCGAGGCTGGTGGCGAGGAAGTAGCCGATGTCGCGACCTGGTAGGCCCAGAGCCAGGGTCTGCCAGTCGACGGCGCTCACGCCCGCACCGTGCGCGGGGAACATCAGGTTGTCCGGTCGGTAGTCGCCGTGGATCACCGAGAAGCGCTCCGGGCGGGTGAGGAGCCAGTCGGCCAGGTGGGCCGGCACCTCGCGCAACGTAGCGGGATCGTCGGGGCCCATCCGGGCCTCGAATCGCTCGAGGAACGTGGGGATGGCCCCGTCGAGCACCTGGGCGTAGAACTCGGCGCCCTCGCGCTCGTGGCGCTTCAGCCACTCGATCTGCAGTAGTGAGTCGTCCTTCCAGCGCGGGCCGTGCAGCCCGGCAAGGTTCACCACCGCATCGCGGGCCTCGTCGACGGTCACGCCGCGCACCTGGTCGCCGGGCACCGACGGGGCGAGGTCCTCCAGCAACAGCACGAAGCACTTCCAGTCATCGGCGATGGTGGCGTACCAGCACCTCGGGGTGCGCACGGCCAGCGTGCCGGCCAGCTCGCGGTAGAAGCCCACCTCGTTGCGATAGCCCTCGGCGATGATGTCGCGCGACGCCGGGTCACCGGCGGCCATCTTCGCCACCAGCGTGGCCGGCGCGCCTTCGGCTTCGGCGGAGGCGGGGTCGGCGTAGTCGAGCCAGAGCCGGTAGCTGGTGCCCATCTGCCCGGTGCCGACCCGCTCGAAGCGCACCCCGGTCACCGGGGTGGTGATGTCGCGGGTGGCCAGGGCCGCCGTGACCCACTCGGGGGTGAGGTCCTCGGGTGCGTCGCACACCGGCGGCGAGTCGATGGTCACGATCGGTCCTCCTGGGTCGGGTCGGTGCCGATGATGCCAGTCGGCGAGCGCGTCACAGCTCGACCAGCTCGAAGGTGGTCGCCGCCGCGACACCCAACGCCGGGCCGGCCGCTTCGGCCATGCCGCGAAGGAACGGCTCGGGGTCCTTGCCGGTGGTGCCCTCGGGCAGCGCGTCGAGGTAGGTCTGGTGGGCGAGTAGCGACGCCACCCCGGCGTCGATGGTGTCGGTGATGTCGACGGCGTGCGTGGCCTGCGGTGAGCCGCCGAAGAGGGCGAAGCGGGCCCCCGACCACGGCGGTCCCCCCGCCCCGGGGAAGACCCAACGGTTGCCGGCGTCGCGGGCGGCGTCGATGAGGGCGATGCCCACGGCGCGGTGGTCGGCGTGGTTGAAGCCCGCGCCCCACGAGTCGCGGTAGTTGATGCTGATGAGCACATGCGGACGGTGGCGCCGGATGGCGGCAGCGAGGTCGCGCCGCAGCACGATCGACGCTTCGACCAACCCGTCGGGGTGGGCCAGGAACTCCACGTCGTGCACGCCCACCGCGGCCGCGGAGTCGCGCTCGTCCTGCTGGCGCAGCCGCGCGCACTCCTCGGGCGCCATCGTGTCGATGCCGGCCTCACCGGACGTGACCATGCAGTAGGTGATCGTCTTGCCCTGGCCGGTCCAGCGGGCGACGGCGCTGGCCGCGCCGTACTCCAGGTCGTCGGGGTGGGCGACGACGGCCAGGCCCCGCTCCCAGTCCTCGGGTACCGCGTCGAGCGTGGTCATGGGTGCCTCCTGGCGGCGACGGGCGCCGCGTCGCGCCTGCGGCGACCCTACCGGCGAGGCGTCGTGCGGGGCCGTGGGTGCTGCCGGTCCGGTGGACCCCGAGGCGGACGCTGCACACGGTCAAGTATCGGCCTACGCTTGGACGTGCTCGTGGCGACGCGGCGAGCTGCACGGGGTCGACGGGGTCGACCCGACCAGACCAGGGGGTCCACATGGCCGAGGAGCTCAAGGCGTTCGACGCCGACAACCACTACTACGAGGCGCTCGACGCCTTCACCCGCTACATCGAGCCCGAGTACGCCAAGCGGGCCATGCAGTGGGCCGAGGTGAACGGCCGCCAGATGCTGCTCGTGGGCGGCAAGATCAACCGCTTCATCCCGAACCCCACCTTCGACCGTCTGTCGGCACCGGGCAGCCTCGAGCAGTACTTCCGGGGCAACAACCCCAAGGGCGAGAGCGTCAAGGACCTCTTCGGTGACCTCGAGCCCTGCGACCCCGCCTACCGCGACCGCGAGATCCGGCTGAAGACCATGGACAGCCTCGGCATCGAGGGGGCCCTCTTCTTCCCCACGCTGGGCGTCGGCATGGAACAGGCCCTCAAGGACGACCTCCCCGCCGCGCGGGCGGCCTTCCGGGCGTTCAACAAGTGGCTCGACGAGGACTGGGGCTTCGCCTACGAGGAGCGCATCTTCGGCGTGCCCTACCTCACCCTCTCCGACCTCGACAACGCCGTCGAGCAACTCGAGTGGTGCCTCGAGCGCGACGCCCGCGCCGTGCTCATCCAGACCGGCCCGGTCTCCACCGCCGAGGGGTTCAAGAGCCCGGCCGACCCCCGCTTCGACCCCTTCTGGGCCCGCGTCCAGGAGTCGGGCGTGGCCGTCGTGTACCACGGCGGCGGCAACGCCTACCAGGACCTCATCACCATGTGGGGCGAGTCGGCCGAGATGGAGGCCCACCGGTTCGAGCCGCTGCGTTCGGCGCTCTCGCACGACGCCGTGGCTGACACGTTCGCGGCCATCGTCCTCCACGGCCTCCTGCACCGCTTCCCGCACCTGCGCTTCGCCGCCATCGAGACCGGTGCCGACTGGGTCGCCCCGCTGCTCAAGCGGCTCGGGAAGATGTACAGCCAGACCCCGGCGGCGTTCCCCGAGGACCCCCGCGAGGTGTTCAAGCGCAACGTCTGGGTGTCGCCGTTCTACGAGAACGACCTCGCCGGCCTTCGCGACATCATGGGCGCCGACCACCTCCTCCTGGGCTCCGACTGGCCCCACACCGAGGGCCTGGTCGACCCGCTGTCGTTCACCGTCGACCTCACCGAGGCGGGCTACACCGAGGACGAGCAGCGGCTGATCATGCACGACAACTGCAAGCTGCTGGTGCAGCGCCAGCCGCACTAGACGAAGCGCCACGGCGGCGCTGAGCGCGCTCGGCTCTTCGGTTCACCGATTCGGGGCGATCCTCGACCGGCGGCTCGCTGGTCGCATCCCGCCGGTCGCGAGACGCCGACCAAAGGGGTTCACTTCAGCGGTTCGGAGGCCGATCTCAACCGGTGAAGGCAGGGATTGCGTTGATGGCGCCCGCCGGAGGCGTCTCGGCGGGTGGCACCGCGACGGCGATCGCGGTCTGGGCCTCAGGGCCTCCGTTTCTGTTCATCGCTCGTCCGGTGAACACCTTGGTGGTCGACGTGCCCGCGGTGTTGGTGACCCGGAGAGTGGCCGTGTAGTCGCCGCCGGCGGCGTAGGTGTGTTCGACGATCGCTGCGGTGGTCGTCATCACCTCGCTCCCGTCACCGAAGTCCCAGGAGTAGCTGGCGATCTCACCGCACGGGGTGGTGGAGCTCGAGGCGTCGAACGTCGTCGGCTGACCGGCAGCGGACGGATCGGCCGAGGCGGCGGCGACCGGCGCCTGGTCAGCGCTCAACGCCCCCACCCCGAGGGGAGTGCTCGGCAGCGAGATGGGCTCAGCCGACGCACCGGTCGTCACGTCGATCGAGGTGAGTGCGTCGGGGCTCTGCGACACCACGAGAGCGGTTCGGCCGCTCGGGGTGAGGACCTGCCAGAGTGGCAGCGACGGCCCTGTCGGACCGGTCACCACGCCCGAGGAGATGTCGAGCTGCAGCATGCCGATCCCAGAACTCATCACCGCAAAGGCGCCGTCGGGGTCCAGCTCGATCCCGTAGGGGCCGAAGGGCAGCGGGATGGGTGCACCAGCCGTCTGGGTGGTCAGGTCGAAGGGCGTCACGATGCGGCCGAGGTTGCTCGTGATGTAGGCAACCCTGCCGTCGGGTGCCACGGCTGAGGTGTAGGCCGGTACGGAGATCGTCGGTCCGAGCGACCCCGTCGGGAGGTCGACCAGGAGGAGTCCGTTGAACTCGGAGGTGAGGAGGGCCGTGCGCCCGTCCGGTGTCAGGGAAGTCCCGTACGCCCCGGGGAACGGGAGGTCGATCGTCCGCTCGACGGTGCTGGTCGTGGGATCGATCACGTCGAGGAACCCGCCGCTGCCCAACAGGAGCCTCGATCCGTCCGGGGTGACGACGGGGCCACTCACCGGGCCGCCCTGCGGAATCCGGTCGAGCGACATCTCCCGCTGGATCTCGCCCGAGGGGAGGGCCAGTGTCGTGAGCGTCCAATAGGGCGCCGCTGCTCGGTTGCCGAGCACGTAGGCCGTCCGCGCATCCGGCGAGATCGTCACCGAGTAGGCGCCCTCCACGGTGATCGGCGTCCCGAACTCCCGCGTCACCACGTCGACGGGGAGGACCTGATCGATGGACGGAAGGGCCACGAGAGCCGTGTTGCAACCGATCTCGAGGCCTGCCGCGCCGACCGGCCCGACCGGAGCGAGGGCGACCGCTGAGCTGGCCCAGAGGAGGGCGGCGGTGGATGCGACGTAGAGGTGCTTCGTCCCGATCCGGCCTCGCATGGTCTCGCCCTCGTTCGTCGCCGCTGACTACAGAGATCGGCTGGAGGTGGTCGGACTTGAGTGGATCGATCCGCCCGGCTTTCGGGGAGGGAGCGCTACGCCGAGCGCGGTCAGATCGCGAGCAGCGACCGCCGCAGGTCCTGGGTGAGCACCTTGCCCATGGCGTTGCGGGGGATCGAGGCCCGCACCTCGACCCGCTCCGGGCAGGCGTAGCGGGCCAGGCCGGCGCCGGTGCAGTGCGCTCCCAGCGCGGCAACGGTGGGCAGGTCCGCACCGGGCGCCATGACCAGGACCGCGCAGACCTGCTCGCCGGTGCGCGGGTGAGGGAGGCCGACGACGGCGGCGTCGACCACCCCGGGGTGGGTGCGGACCACGTCCTCGACCGCCTTGGCCGAGATGTTCTCGGCGTTGCGCACGATCAGGTCCTTCAGCCGCCCGGTGATCTCGACGTGCCCGGTGGGCCACTGCACACCCAGGTCGCCGCTGCGGAACCAGCCCTCGTCGTCGAAGGCGGCGGCGTCGAGCGAGGCATCGGCGTAGCCGAGGAACATCGGCGCGCCCTTGAGGCGCAGCTCGCCCTCCTCGCCGGGCGCGCACACCGAGCCGTCGGCGGCCACGACCCTGATCTCGGTGCCGGGAGCGGGGCGGCCCTCGGTCCGACCGAGCTGTTCGTCGGTGTCGTCGAGCGACGCCTGCGTGGCCAGCGGGAACTCGGTGAGACCCCACGCCGACACCGTCCCGGCCCCACCGAGCGCGGCCTTCACCCGCTCGTGGTGCCCGGCGGGCTTGGCCGCCCCACCGCTCGTGCAGGCCTTCAGGTGGGGGTAGAGCGGCTCCGGGCCGTGGCGCTCCTGGGCCGCCATGTACGCCAGGTGGAAGGGCAGCGCCGAGCCCAACAGGGTGGCGCCGGCCTCGGCCATCACCTCCGGGCTCGTCGCCGGGTCGAAGGCGTCGAGCAGCACGAGGCGGCACCCCGAGTGCAGCGCCATGGCCAGCATCACCGGGCCGCCGATGTGGGCGATGGGGAAGGCGATCGGGTACACGTCGTGGCGGTCCATCCGCAGGCGGGGGACCATCCCGTTGCACCCCGCCATCACGGACGCGTCGCTGTGGCGCACCCCCTTCGGGCCGCCGGTGCTCCCCGAGGTGGAGAAGACCCACCGGGTCTCGTCCGTGGTCGGCGGCACCGCCGGGGGCAGGGTGGCCGGGTCGCCCGTCGCCAGGGCCAGGCCGCCGGTGGAGGCCGCCGACCGGTGGTCGACGATCCGCACCGCGGCCTGCGGGGCCAGGTGTCGGACCATCGCCTCGTGGTCGAAGTCACGCCACACGCCGGGGACGACCACGAGGTCGGGGTGCACCTGGTCGAGGACGCTGGAGACCTCGCGCTCGCGGAGCATCGCGATGATCGGGTTCTGCACCACGCCGAGGCGGGTCAGCGCGACGCTGAGCACCAGCGCCTCCAGGCACGTCGGGAGCTGCCAGCTGACCGAGGAGCCGTCGCCGATCCCGTCGCCGTGGAGTGCGGCCGCCACCGCCAGCGCGGTGTCGCGGAGACCCTCGGCGGTGAGCTCGCGGCCCAGGTCGTCGGCCAGCACCACGTGCTCCGGCGTGCTGGCCGCACGGCGCTCGACGAGCTGCCAGAAGCTGTCGGGGTGCGCCGGGGCCCGGTCGGCGGTGTCGTCCATCGCCTCAGACAACCACGTCGCGGACCCGGAGGCGCTCGTCGTGCCAGGCTGGCGGCCCGGGAGGGGGAGCGGTGGACGAGGGCGCAGGCCACGAGGAGCTGGGGGTCGGGTTCAACGACGGGCCGGCGACGTACCGGCGGCGCATCGAGGTCGTCCCCGGCGCAGGCCGCGTCGTCGCGGCGATGGAGGACTACATCCACCACTTCCGGGTGGCGCTCACCCACGACGGCACGACCATCACGGCCGCGGAGGCCACCCCGGTGCGGGTGCCCTGGTCCACCTGCCCGACCGGCGCCGCCGGCCTCGCCGCGCTGGCGGGGACGTCGCTCGACGCCGCCGTCCGCCCCGACCGCTGGGTCGACGACCGCCGGACGCAGTGCGTCCACACCCTCGACCTGGCGTCGCTGGCCGCCGCCCACGCCCACGACACCGAGCCGACCGTCTACGAGGTCCGCCTCGACCTCGCGTCCTTCACCGAGCGTCGGGGGGTCCTGGAGCGCAACGGTGAGACCGTCCTCGACGTGCGGATGGAGGGCCAGTCCGTCGTGAGCCCCGATCGCTTCGTCGGCTTCGGTCTGGACCGCCCGCGGTTCTCGGCGTGGTTGGCGGCGACGGACCCTCCCGATCGCGAACCGCTCTTCGTCATGCGCCGCGCCTGCTCGATCGGCATCGGTCGCCTCATGGAGATGGATGTCATCGCCGTGGCCGGCGACGTCCGGGGAGCCGACGACTCCTGCCACACCTACCGGGTCGGGATCCCCGAGGTCGCCCACCGCTGCGTCGGCACCGCCCGCGAGACCGAGGTCGACCCGCCCGGCACGCCGATCCCGGGTGGGCCCCTGGAGGCCGTCGGCCCTCCCCCGTCCGGCTCCGTGTCGGCGACGTGAGGGGCCGCTCGACGTTCCTCGTCGCGCTCGCGCTGGTCCTCCTCGGTGCGTCCTGCACCGACGGTGACGACGGGGACCGAGGCGGTGCCGCGACCACCACGACGTTCCCGGCGGGTGCACCGGCGGAGGTGGTCGCCCATCCGGGCGACTGGGTGCTGCCCGGTCGCGACTACGACAACAGCCGCACGGCCGCGTCGTCGAGCATCGACGCGTCCAACGTGCGGCGGCTGGAGGTGGCCTGGCGCCACGAGATGGACGGGGCGCTCTCCACGGTGCCGCTGATCGTCGGCGACTCGGTCTACGTCCAGGACGGGCGGGGCGCCGTCAGCGCCCTCGACCGCGCGACCGGCGAACCCCGCTGGGAGCGGGAGGGGACCGGCTTCAACATCGGGCCCTTCGGAGCGGCGGTGGCCGACGGGCGCGTGTTCGGCCTGCGGGGATCGACGGGAGTCGTGGCCCTCGACGCCGACACCGGGGCGGAGCTCTGGGCTCGCGACATCACCGCCACCCCCACCGCGGGCATCGACATCCAACCTGTCGTCGTCGACGGGAAGGTGCTGGTCAGCACCGTCCCGATCTCCATCGGGGGCATCTACGCCGGAGGGGATCGGGGTGTCATCCACGCCCTGGACGCGGCGACCGGGGCCACCCTCTGGCAGTTCGACACCGTCGTGTCGCCCGACCTGTGGGGCGACCCGACGGTCAACTCCGGCGGTGGGGCCTGGTACCCGCCGGCCGTCGACCCGGGCCGTTCGGTCGTCTACTGGGGCGTGGCCAACCCCGCCCCCTTCCCCGGCACGGCGGAGTTCCCGAACGGGACGAGCCGGCCGGGACCGAACCTGTACACGAACTCGGTGGTGGCCCTCGACCTCGCCACCGGCGCGCTGCGGTGGTACGACCAGGTCCACCCCCACGACCTCTTCGACCGGGACCTCGTCCACACCCTGATCGCCCGCCCCGCCGGCCGCGGCGAGGTGGTCGTCGGCGCCGGGAAGGGGGCGGTGGTCGTCGGGATCGACCCCGAGAGCGGCACCCGGCTCTGGACCACCCCGGTCGGCGTGCACCGCAACGACGACCTCGAGGCACTGCCGGGACCCACCGAGGTCACCCCCGGCACCTTCGGCGGCATCCTCACCCCGCCGGCCACCGCCGACGGGGTCGTCTACGCCGCCGTCCTCCACGCCCCGACCGTGCTGCGACCCGACGAGACGGCGTACTTCGGGGCCGACCTGGGCGTCAACGACGGACAGGTCGTCGCGGTCGACGCCGCCACCGGAGAGCTGCGGTGGTCGACCGACGTGCCCGGCGACCCCCTCGGCGGGGTGACCGTGGTCAACGACCTCGTCCTGACCGCGTTGCTCGACGGCCGGCTGGTGGCGCTGAGCCGGGCCGACGGCGAGATCGTGTGGATCGAGGACACCGGGGGTGGGATCAACGGGTGGATGTCCGTGGCCGGGGATCTCCTCGTCGTGCCCGTCGGCAACGCCCAGCCTCCCCAGCTCGTGGCCTATCGCCTCGGCTAGGGACGCGCCGAGGCGACGGGGTGGCGGCCGCCGCTAGATTGCGGCGGAGCCGGCGCCAGCCCGGCAGGATCGAGGGGGACCCGATGAAGAGCCGCGCGGCCATGCTGTGGAGCAACGAGGACACCGGGTGGTCGGTGGAGGAGATCGAGGTCGACCCGCCGCAGGGCCGCGAGGTCCTCGTGCGCAACGTGGCCTCCGGCCTGTGCCACAGCGACGAGCACTTCATCACCGGCGACTTCCCTCTGGCCGCCGTGCCCTACATCGGGGGCCACGAGGGGGCGGGCATCGTCGAGGCCGTCGGTCCCGACGTCCAGGGCGTCGTCCCCGGCGACCACGTCGTCTACTCCTTCATCGCCGCCTGCGGGCAGTGCCCGAGCTGCGCCGAGGGGCACTCCAACCTCTGCGACAACGGCGCGCTGATCATGGGCGGCAAGATGCTCGACGGGACGTCGCGCATCCACGCCCGAGGCGAGGACGCCTCGGTGATGGCCGGGCTGGGCACCTTCGCCGAGCACTGCGTCGTCCACGAGTGGTCGGTCGTGAAGGTCCTCGACGACCTGCCGCTCGACAAGCTCTGCCTGCTCGGTTGCGGCGCCACCACGGGCTGGGGATCGGCGGTCTACGCCGCCGAGGTGCGTCCCGGCGACAACGTGGCCGTCGTCGGCGTGGGCGGGCTCGGATCGGCCGCCGTGCAGGGTGCGGCGCTGGCCGGCGCCGAGCGGATCTTCGCCATCGACCCCGTCGAGTTCAAGCGGGAGACGGCGCAGAAGTTCGGTGCCACCCACACCGCCACCTCCGTGGAGGAGGCGTTCGAGCTCATCCAGCAGGAGACCTGGGGCCGGATGTGCAACAAGGTGATCCTCACCAAGGGTGTCGGACGCGGCGACGAGATGGCCGCGGTGATGGGCATCACGTCGAAGCGGGGCAAGGTCGTCGTCACCAACATCCATCCGTGGGACGAGGCCACCAACAACATCCCCCTGACCGACCTGACCCTCTCGGAGAAGTCGGTGGTCGGCTCCATCTACGGCTCGGCCAACCCCCGGGCCGACATCCCCCGCCTCGCCGAGCTGTTCCGCAAGGGCCAGCTCGACCTGGAGGGGATGATCACCAAGACCTACACCCTCGACGGCATCAACGACGGCTACCAGGCCATGCGCGACGGGGAGAACATCCGGGGCGTCATCCTCTACTGACGGCCGACGGGGCCTCCTCGCGGCGCTCGGGCGTCGCCACGTCCGGAGCGTCGCGGCCGGTCGGACCCTCGACGTCCAGCTTCGGCAGCCACCCCAGCCACGACGGGAACCACCACGCCCGCCGGCCGAGGAGCTCCATCACCGCGGGGACGAGCACCATGCGCACGATCGTCGAGTCGATGAGCACGGCCACGGCCATGCCGAAGCCGATGAGCTTCACGGTGGGGCTCGGGTTGGTGATGAACGACGCGAACACGGCGATCATGATGAGCGCCGCCGTGGTGATCACCCTCGCCGTCTTGGCGACGCCGAGCACCACCGACGCCCGGGGCTCGCCGCTGCGGTCCCACTCCTCCCGGATGCGGGACATGAGGAAGACCTCGTAGTCCATCGACAGGCCGAAGAGGATCACGAACATCACGAGCGGTACGAACGACACGATCGGGATCGTCTCGGAGAGCCCCACCGCCCCCTTGGCCCAGCCGAGCTGGAAGACCGCCACCACCACCCCGTAGGCGGCACCGATGGACAGCAGGTTCATGACCGCCGCCTTCAGTGGCACCAGGATCGACCGGAACACGAGCGTCAACAGGAGGAACGATCCGGCCACCACGGCCAGGATCACGAGGGGCAGGTACCTCACCACGATGGCGGTGAGGTCGATCACGGTGGCGGTCGCCCCGCCGACGTGGGCGGTGAGCCCGGTCCCGGCGGTGGCCTTCTCGAGGTCGGTGCGCAGGGTCTCGACGAGGGCGCGCGTCGCCGCGCTGTCGGGCCCGCTGGTCGGGGTGATCTGGTAGATCACCGCCGTCGTGGCGTCGGCGTCGTTGGGGATCGGGCCCACGGAGGACTCGATCCCCGGGATCGTGCCCGGAGGCTGCAGCGCCGCCACGGCCGTGCTCACCGGTTCGAGGGTCGTCAGGGCGGACTCGAAGTTCCCCGGGTTCTCGGTCGGCAGGCCGACCGCCACGACGAGCGGCCCGTTCGTGCCGGGCCCGAACGCATCGCTCACCGCGACGAAGGCGTCGCGTTGGGAGAGCCCCGACGGCAGCGACGAGTCGTCGGGGATGCCGAACTGCACCCGCAGGAAGGGCGTCGCCAGGAGGAGCAGGAGCAGCGTCCCGGCGCCTACCGCCAGCCACGGACGGCTCGACATGCGCCGGGCGAAGCGACCCCAGAAGGTGGTGGTGGGGTCGACGGTCGGGTCCTCCCTGCCGAAGGGCAGGCGGATCCGGTCGATCTTGCCCCCTGCGAAGCCGAGCAGCATCGGCAGCATCGTCGTGGCGGCCACGATCATCGTGGCCACGCCGATCGCCGCCGCCAGCCCGAGGGTCTGCACCAGGGGGATCGGCACGAGCACGAGGCCCAGGAGCGCCACGCACACGGTGAGACCGGCGAACAGCGAGGCCTTGCCCGCCGATGCCATGGCCAGGCCGACGGCGTCGTGGGGCTCATGGCCCTCGGCGACGAAGGCCCGGTAGCGGGTGACGATCAACAGCGAGTAGTCGAGGCCCACCCCGATCGAGATCATCAACGTCACCGGGGGCGCCGCCGACGACACGGTGGTCACGTCGGCCAGGAGGTACACGAGCCCGCTGGCGGTCACCGCACCGAGCAGCGCCGTGGCGATGGGGATGGCCATCCCCCAGAGCGAGCCGAAGGCGACCAGCAGGAGGATCGCCCCGATCCCGAGACCGACCTCGTCGGCGTGGTTCGCCCACCACGACACCGGGGCGTTCCACGTGTCGGCGACGGTGCCGCCGATGGCGACGCGCACGTCGCCCGTGTCCACGCTGCGCACCGCGTCGCGCAGCGCCGAGTACGGGTTGGGGTAGGCGTCGCCCTCGTCCTCGGGCTTCGGGGGGAAGGCCTTCATGAGCTCGGGCAGCGCGTCGGTGAACGTGACCGTGGCGTAGGCGGTCCGCCCGTCGGCGGAGATGGACGGGGGGAGGTTCCGGGCGATCTCGCTCGCCGCCTGCGCCTCGTTCGCCGGGAGCTGCCCGGCGATGCGGGCGAGGGCGGTCTCGGGGTTCGAGCTGAGCGGATCGGGGGCGGATGCCACGCCGTCGACCTTCCCGAGGGCGGTGGTGACCGCGTCGACGATCTCGGCGTCGATGGTGTCGGTGAGCTGTCCCTCCTGGACGGTGAAGACCACCGTGGCGGTGGCGCCGTTCTGGGAGTCGAAGCGCTGTTCGAGCAGCTCGTAGGCGGCCTGGGAGTCGGTTCCGGGGATCCGGAAGTTGTCCGAGAGGCTCTTGGCGTAGGCCCCGTTCAGGTAGCCGGCCGCGACGATGGCCACCAGCCACACCAGCGCCACCCACCGGTGGTGCCGGGCGATCCATCGGCCGAGCCGCCCGAGCGCGCCGAGGGCGGGTGTCGAAGGGGAGGGGGCGGGGGTCGAGGAGGAGGGAGTGGGGTTGTCCGGGGCGCGCACGGTGTCCTTCTCGTCGGTTGCGGAGGAGACCGCTACGGGCGCGGTCGGAGGGGTCGGGGGAGGTCGTCGCGCCGGGTGAGGGCCGGGGGGACCTCGGTCCTGCGGGGCTGCCCGGGTACGCTCGGCTCGTGATCGTCGACTGCGCCGCGTACGAGCACGGGAAGCGGGTCACCGATCGCCTGCATCTCTCTGAGATCGGCGAGTGGTTGTCCCGGCCTGAGACATTCGTGTGGCTCGGCCTGCGCATGCCGTCGGTGGAGGAGCTCGCCGAGGGCTTCGCCCAGTGCGGCGTGCAGGACCTCGAGGTCGACGAGGTGCTCGCCCCGCACGAACGGCCCGTCTTCGCGGTGGACGGCGACCAGTCCACGCTGGTGCTGCGCACCGCGCACTACAACACCGCCCTCGGCGAGGTGAAGCTGGGGGAGCTGTCGGTGATCACCGGACCGTCGTTCGTCCTGTCCGTCCGCCACGGCCAGGCCAGCCCCTTGTCGGGCACGCGCCGGGAGCTCGAGAACGACCCCGACCAGCTGGCGCTCGGCCCGCCGGCGGTGCTCGCCGCCATCGTGAGCCGGGTCGTCGAGGACTACCGGCCGGTGCTCGACGCCTTCGAGCGGGCCGCCCTCGAGATCGAGAAGGAGGTGTTCGCCGAATCCCTGCGCCGCCCGGTGCAGCGGGTGTACCAGTTGAAGCGCCAGGTGCGTGAGCTGTCCGTCGCCACCGACGCCCTCGACGAGCCCCTCGACCGTCTCATCCGGCGGCGCCGGGTGTTCTGGCCGCCCGACGCGGTGGCCGAGCTCGAGGAAGCCGCCGACCTGCTCGACCGCAGCGTCAACCGGGCCCGCACGCTCTCCGACCTCCTCGCCAGCGCCCTCGATGCTTCCCTCGCCACCATCTCGGTGCAGCAGAACGAGGACATGCGCAAGATCTCGGCCTGGGTCGCCATCGCCGCCGTGCCCACGATGATCGCCGGCATCTACGGCATGAACTTCGACAACCTCCCTGAGCTCGAGTACGAGTACGGGTACTTCGTCGTGATCGCCTTCATGCTCTTCGTGTGCGGGTTCATGTACCGGCGGTTCCGCAAGGCCGGATGGCTCTGAGCGGCGGCGCGGCGTGAGGGCGGTGCGGTGCCCTGCGGGGGTCCCCACCGTGGTCGACGTCCCCGCGCCGGAGCGGACCGACGACGAGGTGGTCGTCACGGTGGCGTCGGCGGGCATCTGCGGCTCCGACCTGCACATGCTCGGGTTCGGGCTCCCGTTCACCTTCGGCCACGAGCTGGCTGGTGTGCTGAGCGACGGGACGCCCGTCGCCGTCGAGCCGCTCGCCCCGTGCGGTACGTGCCCGGCGTGCCTGGCCGGCGAGCTGCCGCGGTGCGTGCTCGGCCCGTCGATCGTGCTCGGTGTCGGGCGGGACGGCGGGATGGCCGAGCAGTGCCTCGTCCCGGTGGGCTCGCTGGCTCCGTTGCCGGCCGGCGTCGACCCGCGTGACGCCAGCCTGGTCGAGCCCCTCGCGGTCGCCGTGCACGGCGTCCGGCGGGTCGGGATCACCGCCGCCGACCGCGTCGCCGTGGTGGGCGGCGGGAGCATCGGCCAGACCGCGCTCCTGGCCGCCCAGGCCACGGGCGCCCCGGTCGACCTCGAGGCCCGCCACGACCGCCAGCGCGAGGCCGCCCACCGCCTCGGCGCCGGCGAGGTGGCGGGGTCCTACGACGTCGTGGTCGAGGCCGCCGGGACGGCGTCGGCGCTGGCCCGTGCCGTCGACCTGGCCCGCCCCGGCGGGCGGGTCCTGCTGCTCGGCAGCTACTGGGACGGCGACGTCACCATGCCGGGCCTCGCGGTGACGATGAAGGAGGTCACCCTGGTGCCGGCCACCATGTACAGCCGGGTGGGGCCCTCCCGTGACGTCGATGTCGCGGCGGCGCTGCTCGCCGCCCGCCCCGAGTTCGTCGACGCGGTGGTCACCCACCGGTTCCCCCTCGACGCCGCCGTCGAGGCGTTCGCCGTGGCCCAGGATCGCGCCGCCGGTGCCATCAAGGTCGTGCTGGAGCCGTGACCTCCGGGGCGGGGTCGTCGGCCGGCTGCTCCCGTTCCCCTCGTTCCCGCCACCACGCCCACGCCAGGCCCACCCCGATGCAACAGATCAGGTCGAACGGGGCGCGCAGCCGTGGGGGCGCGACGAACACGATGCTCGACAGCATGAAGTACAGAGCCACGCCGATGAGCAGCACCACATCGGGCCGGCGGCGCCGGACGACGAGGCCGAACCAGCCCACGGCGGTCACGAGGTAGAACAGCGGCAGGGTGGCCCGCCGGAACTCGAGGTTCCGCCCGTCGAGCCCCTCGGCGAACTCGTTGTGCCACGGCGTCAGCTCCAGGTAGTGCAGGATGTTGCGCCCCACCACCTTGGCGACGTAGGTCGGGTTGTCGCGGATGCCCTGGAGCCCGCGGTTCCGTAGCTCGTCGGTCCAGACCACCTCGTCGCTGCGCATCAGTCGCAGCTCGTAGGTGTCGAACAGGGGGCTGTTGGCCGGGTCGACGAACCTGTCCGCCTGCTGGGCTTCGCTCGAGTACATCGCCGCGAGGTTGAAGCCGTTGGACGTGACGAGCAGCGGCGAACCCATCACCACCCAGTTGCGGGCGACCCACGGCGTGACGACGAGGACCGTCACCCCCACCAGGCCGAGGGCGCGTCGCCACCCGACCTGCCAGAGCATCCACAGCGCGAACAGCACCACCAGGAACTGCGCGGACGGCCGGGTGAGGATCAACAGCCCGGTGAGCAGCCCGGCGAGGGCCCACCGGTGGTCGGTCAGCGCCAGGAGGGCGCCGAGCAGGGCGGCCAGCGACAGGGGCTCGGTCAACAGCACGACGTCGTTGGCGATCAGCGGGGGGTAGAGCGCGACGGTGAGGCCGGCGGCCGCGGCGGCGCGCGGCCCGCCCAGGCGACGGGCCAGGAGCCAGGCGAGCGCAACGACCACGAGGCCGATGAGCAGGTTGAGGACCTGGCCGACCCTCACCGACTCGCCGAACACGCTCATCGCGCCGGCCAGGAGGTAGGGGTACGCGGGAGGGCGGAACGCGGTGGGGCCAACCGTGACCCACGAGAACGACATCGAGAACCCGAGCCCGTCGCCGATGTTGCGGGCCAGGTCGTAGTACTGGAAGGCGTCGCTGTTCGGTTGGTACGAACGGATCACGAAGGCGCCGTAGGCGGCGCGCGCCACGCCCGCGACGGCGACGACCGCGATCAGGCTCCACCAGCCCTGGAGCCGGCGGGTGACGGAGGCCGCAGTCACCTCAGCGGGGCCGGTGCTCGGTCCCGGCGCCAGGGGTGATGAACAACACGGTGCAGGGGGCGTCGACGTCGGCGGTGTGCCACACCCCGGGCGGGTTCACCACCGCGTCGCCGACGCCCAGGGTCACCGTCTGCGTGCCGCCGTCGATCTCCTGGTGCACGGTGATCGTGCCGGCGGTGCACACCACGAGCTCCTCGCCGTGGGGGTGCATCTCCCACATCGCCCAGGGCTCGTCGAAGCTGGCCATCGACACCAGCCGCCCCTCGTGGCCGTCGTCGACGGTGGCCGCGACGTAGCGGTCGTACCACTCCATCGTCCCGTCGAAGGGCTCCTGGGGGACGGCGGTGGCCCCCAGACCGAGGTGCACCGGGATCTCCGGGAGGGGGAAGGTCGGCGACTCGCTCATGGTGCCATCGTGCCAGGTGCCCCGTTCGGTGCCGCGCCGCTCACGCCGGGACGGCCGACGGGCCCGTCTCCTCCGGCGCGGGGGTGTCCTCGGCGGCCTCGGCGGCGGCCCGCCGGCGCACCCAGTCGGTGAGGGGGGCGGGCAGCTCGGCGGGCCGGTCGCCCCAGTCGTAGAGCACCTTGTCGCGGCCCGCCCAGTCGTGCAGCGCCCGACGGTGGCGACCGACCACGATGGGGAGCAGGCCCAGTCCCAGGATGAAGCTGAACGGGTAGACGAGGCCGCGCACGATCGCCCGACCGGGGCTGATGGGCGAACCGTCGAGGGCCACCACCTTCAGGCCGACGACGCCCTTGCCGACCGAGCGGCCGGTGATGATGAGGCCGACCGCGAAGTACACGAAGCTGAACCCGGCGTAGCCGCCGAGGGCCAGGAGCCCGGGGAGCGACGGGTCGGGTCGTTCGGTGAGGAACAGGGAGAGCAGGTAGCCGATCACGGCCGTGGTGATCGAGAAGCCGGTCGTGATGACGAGCACGTCGATCAGGTAGGCGGCCAGCCGGCTCACGCCTCCGGCGACCTGACCGGTCACCGACTCCCCGGTCACGATGCGGTCCTGCTCGCGGCGGCGCCGGAAGACCCGGGTCACGACACCGATGAGGAGGGCGTCGAGGCCCACGACCTGGCGGCGGATGGCGTCGATGCTCCGGGCGAACACGCCCTTGCTGGCGTCGCGGACGATGGAGTCGATGTTGGCCCTGGCCATGAGGTCCTGGACGTCGACGCGTCGCAGCATGGCGTCGAGGTCGACGCGCTCCATCAGCGCGTTGAGGTCGATGCGCTGGACGAGGGCGTCGGCGTCGATCCGGTCGAGCAGCGCGGCGACGTCCACCTTCGCCAGCAGGGCGTCGAGGTCGACCTTGCCGAGCACCTCGTCGAGGTCCACCCGGGCGAGCACCGCCTGCATGTCGACCCGCTGGATCACCTGGTCGATGTCCACCCTCCCGATCACGGTGTCCACGTCGACGCGGGCGATCACGTCGTCGACGTCGACCCGCTTGACGACCGCGTCGACGTCGACCCGCTCGATCACGGCGTTCACGTCGACCTCGGCGACGAGCTGGTCGACGTCGACCTGGCCGATGACCTCGCCCACGTCGACCGCGCCCACGACGGGGTTGACGATCGCGCCGAGGAGCCGGTCGAGGGGGTTCGGGTTGCTCACCGGCCCATTCTCGCCCGTCGCCGGGGCCGCGTGCGCCGGTTCCCCCTCTCGGCGGTGACCTGCACCCCCCGGCGTTCCGCCGCCGCCGTCGCGTACGCTGCCCGCATGGCTGTGACCGATGTCGCTCTGGGGGCCGATGCGGACTCGTTCCACCGGTTCCACACCGTCGAGCTCCCCCGACGCCTGGCGGCGGGGAACGGGGCGCTGGCGTTCGCCGACCTCGCACCGCTCGGCACGCTCGGGCTGTCCACGCCCGCAGGTTCCTACACCTACGTCCCGGTCGACGGCACCGTCGAGGTGGTCGAGGGGACGGGGCGGGCCGACACGGTGATCTCGATGGAGCTCGACGCCTGGTTCGGGCTCGTCTCCGACCTCGACACCGCGCCGGGGCTCTTCTACAGCGGCCGGGTCGAGGCCACGCACGGCAAGCCGCTGCGGTTCGTGCGCTGGGAGCCGGGCCTGCGGGCCATGTTCCACGGGCTGGCTCCGTTCGACCCGGCGAACGTCGACCTGCGCGATCGCACCGGTGAGCCGCTCGACCCGACCGCGTCCTTCACGCTCGCCGACGTCGCCGACCGACCCGAGGACGTCGCCCACTTCCTGGGGGCCGCCGGCTACGTGGTCGTGCGCGGGGTCTTCTCGCCCGAAGAGGTGGAGGCGCTGCTCGCCGACGCCGCCGTGATGCGGACCGAGGCCACGCCGGGGGACGGCCGCTCGTGGTGGGGTCGCACCGCCGACGGCGAGGAGGTCCTGTGCCGGGTCCTCGACGCCAACCGCTTCGAGCGCTACCGGGCGCTCGGCGAGGACCCTCGGATCCTGGCCCTGCGCGACCTGGTGCCCGAGCCGCTGGTCGGGCGGGACCCCGACGCCCTCGACTCGGGCACGGTGCTCTGGAAGCTCCCGAACGTGACCGAGGGCCTGGCCGACCTGCCCTGGCACCGTGATTGCGGGCTCGGTGGGCACGCCCTCAACTGTCCGACGGTCATCGTGACGACCTGCCTGACCGAGGGCACACCCGAGGCGGGCGAGCTCCGCGTCCTCCCGGGGTCGCACCGCGGCACCTACCCGTTCATCGACGGACGCCGCGACGACGCCCCGCGGGGGGTCTCGCTCGAGGTCCGGGCCGGCGATGTGTCGTTGCACTACTCCGACCTCATGCACGCCTCGCTCCCACCGACCTCGGAGGCGGGTCCCCACCGGATCAGCGTGCTGTTGGCCTTCGTGCCCCCGACCTCGGGTCACCATCTCGGGGGCCGTCACTACAACGACGTGCTCCTCGGCGCCGAGGACGGCCAGGTCGAGCACCTCGGAACGAGGTTCGAGGGATCGAGCGCGTCGCCCGAGAGCGCCTGACCCGGTCAGTCGGTGGCGTGGCGGGTGACGAAGCTCCGGGCCAGGCCGGCTCCCCAGTCACGGGCCCGGTCGAGCTCGCCGTCGAGCAGCTCGTTCTCCCCGTCGACGATGAAGCTCTCGGGCTCGGTGCTCACCGTCCAGCCGTGACGGCGGAGCCGCTTGCGGATGCCGTGCGACGCCTGCCCGGTGATCAGCTTCGAGGCGTCGAAGCGGGTGTCGAAGGCGGCCGCCTCCCCCTCGTGTCGGCCGATGCCGTCGAACCAGTGCCGCAGCGTCTCGCCGTAGGCCTGCTCGTCGACGTCGCTCCCCGCCTTCTCGGCCTGCTCGACGCCGTCGTGCTTGGTCGACGGCCGGGCCATCCCGTGCACGTGGGTGGGCCCGCCCACGACGACCAGGTCGGTGCCCTCGATCGAGGTGTCGGTGACCACGTCGGGCATCAGGACGGTCACGTCACCGATCTCCTGGCGCAGGCCCTCGGCGACGGCCTCGGCGATCCGGTGGGTGTTGCCGAACACCGACTCGTAGACGACCACTGCTCGCATGACGGCCTCCTCGGATCGTGCCATGGCGATCGTGCACTCCCCGGGGCGCGGTGTCCAGGGCCGAAGGCCTTCGCGTCGGGGCGGACCGTGCCGGACCGTCAGCCTCGGGCTCGGACGGCCGCTCCCATCGCGGTCACGATGCGCTCGAGCAGCTCGGTGGAGGTGGCGAAGTTGAGCCGGACGTGTCGTTCGGCGCCCAACCCGAACGAGGCGCCGTCGTTCACCGCCACCGCGGCGTGGTCGAGGAAGAACCGGGCCGGGTCGTCGAGGCCGAGGGCCGCGCAGTCGAGCCACGCCAGGTAGGTGCCCTCGGGGGCCCGGTAGCCGACACCGGGGAGCTCGTTCGCCACGAGGTCGACCAGGTGTCGTCGCCGGGCGTCGAGGTGGACGAGGAGGTCGGAGAGCCAGTCGCGGCCGTCGGTGTACGCGGCCACGGACGCAGCGATCCCGATCGGCGTCGGGGCGGGCACGGCGAAGGACCCGAGCGAGCGCCAGAGGGCGGCGTCGGGATGGTTGGAGGCCACGACCTGCGCGCAGCGCAGGCCGGGGATGTTCCAGGCCTTCGAGGCCGACATGACGGTCGTGGTGTGGGCGGCGGCGGTCTCGGACGTCGACGCGTAGGGCACGTGGCGGTGCCCCGGGTACACGAGTGGGGCGTGCACCTCGTCGGACACGACGCGGGCCCCGTGGCGTTCGACGACGGCGGTGAGCGCCGTCATCTCCTCGCGGGTGAACACTCGGCCGGTGGGGTTGTGGGGGTTGCACAGCACGAGCGCCCGAGCCCCGGCGGCGAAGGCCGCGTCGACGGCGTCGAGGTCGAGGGAGTGGCGACCGTCGTCGACGGCCAGGGGCACCTCGACGACCCGGTGCCCGCTGAGCGCGACGATCTCGAAGAAGGGCGGATAGGCGGGGGTGGGGACGATCACCTCGCTGCCCGGGGTGACCAGCTGCTCGAGCACCGCCCGGATCCCCGCCAGGACGTCGGCGACCGGGAAGACCCGCGTGGGCGGGACCTCCCAGCCGTGGGCATCCTGCAGGTAGCCGCAGCACGCCGTGGTGAGCTCGGAGAGATCGGCCACGAGGTAGCCGAAGTCCTCCCGGTCGATCGCCGCGAGCAGGGCGGCGCGCACCGGTGGCGCGACCCGGAAGTCCATCTCGGCGACCCAGGCCGCCAGCACCTCGTCGCCGTACAGCGTCCACTTGGCCGTGCGTCGGCGGCGCAGCCGTTCGAGGTCGACGTCCTCGAACGGGCTCGTCACGAGCCGCCTCGCGTCGCCGCCGAGGTCGTGGGCGCCGCGACGTGGGGCACGCACCGTTGGTTCAGGGACACGCTCGGCTCCTCGGCGGGCGACGTCGGCCGTGCGGATGGTACCGGCGGCCCGTCGCGCCGGCCGCGGTCGCCCTCCCTCCGAAGATTCTGGATCCTGACGTGATTTTGATCGAATCCAGAATCTTCCGGTAGTGTGACGGCCATGCCCGAACCCGTCGTCCCCGCCGAGCGGCTCCGAGCCCGCGGGCTGCAGGTCACCGCGCAGCGCCTGGCCGTCCTCGACGCCGTCTCGTCGTGCCCGCACGGCACGGCCGACGACATCGCCGACGTCGCTCGCGCCGCCCTCGGCGCCATCTCCCGCCAGGCCGTGTACGACGCGCTGGGTGTGCTCGCCGAGCGCGGCCTCGTCCGGCGCATCGAGCCCGCCGGCTCGCCGGCCCGCTACGAGGACCGCGTCGGTGACAACCACCACCACCTGGTGTGCCGGGTGTGCGGGGCGATGGTCGACGTCGACTGCGCGGTGGGCGCCCGCCCGTGCCTCACCGCCGCCGACGACGCCGGCTACGAGATCGACGAGGCCGAGGTCACCTACTGGGGCCGCTGCCCCACCTGCCTCGCCGCCGACACCTGACCCCCCGACCCGTCTCCCCACCTGACCCCCGATCCCCGACCCCGCACCACCCACGACCCGCCGAGGAGCGAGCCATGAGCAACGAAGAGCACGGCACCACGACCACCAGCGACGAACCGTCCACCGCCACCTGCCCGGTGATGCACGCCACCCACCAGGCGGTCGGCGCGACCGCCAACCAGCACTGGTGGCCCGAACAGCTCAACCTGCGCGTCCTGCGCCAGCACGACGCCGCCTCCGACCCGATGGGGGAGGACTTCGACTACGCGGAGGCGTTCGCGTCGATCGACTTCGACGAGCTGGCCGCTGACGTCGACGCGCTGATGACCCAGTCCCAGGACTGGTGGCCCGCCGACTACGGCCACTACGGCCCGTTCTTCGTGCGCATGACCTGGCACGCCGCCGGCACCTACCGGATCGCCGACGGGCGCGGTGGTGCGGGGACCGGCGCGCAGCGCTTCGCCCCGCTCAACAGCTGGCCCGACAACGCCAACCTCGACAAGGCCCGCCGGCTGCTCTGGCCGGTCAAGCAGAAGTACGGCCGGAAGCTTTCCTGGGCCGATCTGCTCGTGTTCGCCGGCAACCGGGCGATCGAGACGATGGGCCTGACCACCTTCGGCTTCGGCGGTGGGCGCCCCGACATCTGGGCCCCCGAGGACGACGTCTACTGGGGCCCCGAGCGGGTGTGGCTCGAGGACGAGCGCTACAGCGGCGACCGTGAGCTGGCCAACCCGCTCGGTGCGGTCCAGATGGGCCTGATCTACGTGAACCCCGAGGGCCCCAACGGCAACCCCGATCCGCTGGCGGCGGCCCGTGACATCCGCGAGACGTTCGGTCGGATGGCCATGAACGACGAGGAGACCGTGGCGCTGATCGCCGGCGGCCACACCTTCGGCAAGGCCCACGGCGCCGCCGACCCCGACCGCTACGTGGGCCCCGAGCCGGAGGGGGCGCCGCTCGCCGAGCAGGGCTTCGGGTGGAAGGGCACCTACGGCACCGGCAAGGGCGACGACACCATCACCAGCGGGCTGGAGGGGGCCTGGACGACCGACCCGATCCGCTGGGACAACGGCTACTTCGACCTGCTCTTCGGCTACGAGTGGGAGCTCACCCGCAGCCCGGCGGGCGCCCAGCAGTGGACCCCGAAGGACGTGCGCGACGAGGACCTGGCCCCCGACGCCCACGACCCGTCGGTACGGCGGCCCACGATGATGGCCACCACCGACCTCGCCCTCGTCGCCGACCCGGTGTACCGCGAGATCTCAGAGCGCTTCCACGCCGACCCGCAGCGCTTCGCCGACGCGTTCGCCCGGGCCTGGTTCAAGCTCCTGCACCGCGACATGGGCCCGGTCTCGCGCTACCTCGGGCCGTGGGTCCCCGACGAGGAGCTGCTCTGGCAGGACCCGGTCCCGGCGGTCGACCACGAGCTGGTCGACGCCGCCGACATCGCCGACCTCAAGGCCCGGATCCTCGACTCGGGCCTGTCCGTCGCCCAGCTCGTCGGCACCGCCTGGGCGTCGGCGTCGACCTACCGCGACACCGACAAGCGCGGTGGCGCCAACGGCGCCCGCATCCGGCTGGCCCCGCAGGCCGGCTGGGACGCCAACGTCACCGCCGGCACCGCCGAGGTGCTGGCCGTGCTCGAGCGCATCCGACAGGAGTTCGACGACGCGCAGACCGGTGCCACCCGGGTCTCGCTCGCCGACCTCATCGTGCTCGGCGGCGTCGCGGCCGTGGAGCGGGCCGCCGAGGCGGCGGGACACCCGGTGGCGGTGCCCTTCACCCCGGGGCGCACCGACGCCACCCAGGACCAGACCGACGTCGAGTCGTTCTCGGTGCTCGAACCGGTTGCCGACGGCTTCCGCAACTACCTCCAGAAGGGCGGCGGGCTCCCCGCCGAGCACCTGCTCGTCGAGAAGGCGTTCATGCTGTCGCTGTCGGTGCCCGAGATGACGGCGCTGGTGGGCGGGCTGCGGGTGCTCGGGGCCAACGTCGACGGCTCGGCCCACGGCGTGCTCACCGACCGCCCCGGCGCGTTGACGAACGACTTCTTCGTCAACCTGCTCGACATGGGTACCGAGTGGGCGCCGACCTCGGAGGCCGAGGACCTGTTCGAGGGTCGGCGCCGCGACAGCGGCGAGGTGCGCTGGACGGGCACCCGGGTCGACCTGGTCTTCGGCTCGAACTCCGAGTTGCGGGCCGTGGCCGAGGTCTACGGGAGCGCCG
Source organism: Acidimicrobiales bacterium (assembly GCA_025455885.1). NCBI lineage: Bacteria > Bacillati > Actinomycetota > Acidimicrobiia > Acidimicrobiales > Acidimicrobiales bacterium. Next base: position 36,179 of record JALOLR010000014.1, on the reverse strand, counting down.
ACGCCGAGGCGACGTTCGTGGCCGACTTCGTGTCGGCGTTCGCCAAGGTGATGGAGCTGGACCGCTTCGACCTGCGCTGAGGTCCCGTCCGGCGGCCCGGTCCCACCCGGTCCGGGCCGCCGGACGTGCTCCCCCGGGGATCGGGGACGTTCAGCCCTGGCGGGTCGGCGCCCGGGCGCCGACCATCGGGGCGTCCCTGACGACGAGGGAGGACAGCCATGAGGCGTCTCGTCACCGTTGGTCTCCTCGCCGCGGCGCTGGCGGCGGCGTGGCACCGGTTCGTGACCCCCTGGCAGCAGCGGTGGGGGGCGACCGACGACGAGGTGCACATGGCGCTGCCCGGCGACGACCTGGTGGCCGAGCCGGCCGACCAGGTGACCCGGGCGGTGACCGTCGACGCCTCGCCCGGCGACGTCTGGCCGTGGCTGCTCCAGCTCGGTGCCGACCGCGGCGGCTTCTACTCGTACGAGGCACTCGAGAACCTCTTCGGCCTGGGCATCCACAACCGCGACGTGATCGTGCCCGAGTGGCAGGAGCGGGCGGTGGGGGACCTCGTCCTCGCCGACGCCAAGGGGTCGGGCGGCTGGTACGTCGTGGAGGTGGTGCCCCGGGAGGCGCTGGTCCTGAAGGTCGCCGACGTGAAGGCCGGACGGCCGGTGCGACGCGACGAACAGCTCCGGTGGGAGTTCCAGTGGACCTTCGTCGTGCGGCCCGCGCCCGGCGGGCGGTCGCGGCTGATCGTGCGGGAGCGCACGGGCTTCGACAGCCGGCTGACCAGGGCGCTCATGGCGCCGATCGGCGTCGTGAGCTTCGTGATGACCCAGCGGATGCTGCGGGGCATCAAGACGTGCGCCGAACGGTCCCGCACCGCCGAGGGGGATCCGACGGGCTGACGCCCACCGCCGACCCTCAGTCGTCCGGCGGGTCGAGGGCGGCGAAGCGGGCCTGGAGGCGCTCGCGGATCTCGTCCGTGTCGTAGTCCCGCCAACGGCGGCGGCGCCGTTGCTGCCGGCCGACGGCGATCGCCGACCCGGCCGCGATGGCGGCGAGGGCGCCGAGCCCGATCCACTTCCATCCTCGGGATCCCAAGGCTCGTACGCTAGCGACGATGGCTCCTGCGATGACGGCTTCCGAGGCGCTCGCCACCGCGGGCACCGGCGACGTGTGGTTGTTCCGCGGGCCGTCCGGCGCCGACCGGGCCATCCGGGTGTTCACCAACGCCCCGGTGAACCACGTGGCCATGGTGGTGGCGTTGGACGACCTGCCGCCGCTGCTCTGGCACACCGAGCTGGGCCAGTCGCTCGAGAGCGTGTGGAGCGGCGACCGCCACCGCGGGGCGCAGCTCAACCGCCTCGACGAGGCGCTCGACGTGTGGACCGGCCGGTACTCGCAGTCGGCGTTCGTCCGGCACCTCGACGCCGAGATCACTCCTCGCATGGAGGACGACGTGTTGCGGGTGGTGGCGGAGTACGAGGGTCGACCGTTCCCCCGCACCCGTCGCCTGGTGGGCAAGTGGCTGTCGGGACGGCTGCGGCGCGACGCCTCCGAGCAGGCGGTGTACTGCGCGGAGCTGCTGGCCATCACCTACACCCGCATGGGACTGCTCGACGGGCGGGCGCCGGCCAACTGGTTCGATCCGGGCCGGTTCTGGAGCGGCGATCGTCTCGATCTCGTCGGGGGGGCCGTGCTGGGCCCCGAGGTCCCGGTGGCGGCTCCGACCTGACGGGTCGGAGGGGCGATCCCGATCCGTCGGCGTCTGTCGGCGTGTGCGACGCTGCGGGTCGGGCGCCTCGAGGGGAGCGCGCCCGGTCCGGAGGTGTGGCGCGATGGAGATCAGTTACTCGCCCGATCAGGAGGCGCTGCGCACGGAGCTGCGCGACTACTACGACCGCCTGCTCGACGACGAGACGATGCGCGAGATCCGCCACGGCAACAGCATCGGCCCCACCAGCAAGCGGGTGTGGAAGCAGATGTGCGCCGACGGCTGGGCGGGGCTGAGCTGGCCCAAGGAGTACGGCGGGCGGGAGCTCGACCCGATCGAGCAGTTCATCTTCTTCGACGAGTCGATGCGGGCGGGTGCGCCGGTGCCCACCCTCACCCTCAACACGGTCGGCCCGACGATCATGAACTACGGCACGGAGTGGCAGAAGGACTTCTTCCTGCCCCGGATCCTGGCGGGCGACATCCACTTCGCCATCGGCTACTCCGAGCCCGAGGCGGGGACCGACCTCGCCGCCCTCCAGACGAGGGCGGTGCGCGACGGCGACGAGTACGTCGTCAACGGCCAGAAGATGTGGACGTCGCTGGCCGGCGGGTCCGACTACATCTGGCTGGCGGTGCGCACCGATCCGGAGGTCAAGAAGCACAAGGGGATCTCGGTGCTGATCGTTCCCCTCGACACGCCGGGGATCACCCTCCAGCCGCTGACGCTGATGGCCTCCCACGACATCAACGCCACGTTCTTCGACGACGTGAGGGTGCCGGCGAAGTACCTCGTCGGCGAGGAGAACGGCGGGTGGGGGCTCATCACCAACCAGCTCAACCACGAGCGGGTCACCCTGTGCGCCAGCGGGAGCCCGGAGCGCAACCTGACCGACGTGCGCCGCTGGGCGCAGGAGACCCTGCTGGCGGACGGGCGGCGGGTGATCGACCAGGAGTGGGTGCAGCTCAACCTGGCCCGGGTCCACGCCCGCCTCGAGTTCCTCCGCCTGGCCAACTGGAAGGTGGCGTGGTCGGCCAAGGAGCACTCGCTCGACCCGGCCGACGCGTCGACGGTCAAGGTGTTCGGCACCGAGTTCTACCTGGAGTGCTACCGGCTCCTGATGGAGGTGCTCGGCCCGAGGGCCTACGTCAAGGAGGACTCGCCGGCGGCGGTGTTGGCCGGTCGCCTGGAGGCGATGGTGCGCGGCGTCGTGATCCTCACCTTCGGTGGCGGCACCAACGAGCTGCAGCGCGACCTCATCGCCATGTTCGGCCTCGGCTTCCCCCGCTCGCGCTGACGGCGTCACTCTCGGACGGGCGCCCGGGCGGCTGCCCGCCCGACGTCGGGGGCGGCGCCCAGCGTCGGGGGCGGCGCTTGACTATCGGTTTCCGATACATCATACTTCGACTATGGCTGCCGGTCGGAAACCGCTCCCCTCTGCGTCACTCCATCTCACCCTGGCCCTGCTCGGCGGAGAGCTGCACGGCTACGCGCTGATGAAGCGAGTCGCCGAACTCAGCGACGGCGCCGTGCGAATGGGCCCGGGCACCCTCTACGGGACACTCAATCGACTCGTCGACGAGGGGCTCATCATCGAGACCAGCGACCGCGTCGAGCGCGACGAGACCGAACGCCGCCGCTACTACGAGCTCACCGCGGCAGGCAGGAGCGTCGCACTCGACGAGCTCAGCCGACTGGCCACGCTCGTCGAGAGAGTGCGACACGACTTCCCCGGGGGGGCGATCGCATGATCGCGTCGGTCGTCGCCCGGCTCTACGGGATGGCGCTCCACCTCTATCCCCGAGGGTTCCGTCAGGAGTACGGCGAAGACATGGAACAGCTGTTGACGGATCAGCTCCGGGACGAGTCCACCGCCGCGGTCGCCGCCCGGGCGACCCTCGACCTCGCTCTCACGCTCCCTCACCAACACCTGGAGGCCCACATGCGCACCCCCGACCGTCTCATCCCGACCGTCCTCCTCGCCCTCGCGGTCGCAGGACTTGCGGTAGCCGTCGTGGGAGGCAGCGAACCAGCTGCGCTCGGGGCGGGCGTGCTGATCGCCGTCGTCGCGGGTGCGATCGGCATCATCGCCTGGCGGCGCTCGAGTCCGGTCACCGAACCGGGCTCCGCCGCCGTGTGGTGGAAGTTCCTGGTGGCCGGGCCGTGCCTCGTCGTCGGTGTGATCGGAGCTGCGGCACTGGGAGTCAACGCCTGGTTCCTCGGGATCGCGGTCGTCCTCACCGGGATCGGCTCGTTCGCCGTCGGCATCGTGTTGGGCATCACGCACCTGGTCAAGGCACACGTGCACGGCGCCACGGCCTAGCAAGATCCGAGGAGCGTCGTCAGAACTGCGGGATCGCCGGCGCGACAGGGTGGGCGGGGTCGCGCGCAGGGTCGTTCTCCGGAAGGGTGCCCTCGAACCAGGGATCGCGCTTCCAGTCGCTGGTGCTGCATTGGCCCCCTCGCTCCACATCGTGAGCGAACCCGCCAAGGCGAGCATACGCCGCAGCGCCACTCCGGTGCGGGCGATGTGCGCCGGATCGGCATGGTCACAGGTGTGATGTTCCTGCCGGGTGCCTCTGGGTAGAGCTGATGGGACTGCTCTCGAACCCGCGCACGCGGTTCTTCGAGGGCATGGCCACGCCGATCGGTGTTCCGGATCGCTGACCGGGGCCCATCTCTGGAACGGTCCCCGGTCAGCGGATCCACACGGGCCGCAGGCGCCCGGCCGGCGTGCGTTGGCGGTCGTTACGCGAAGCTCGGGGTGAGCCCGTCGACCTGCATCTCGTAGTACTCGTTGTCGGCCCAAGCCCCGACGGCGCCCTCGACCACTTCACGGACCGCCTCGACCGACTCGCCCTCCCAGATGCAGACCCCGAGGCCGTGGTCGTTCGTCGCCGCATGGATCGGAAGTGCGACGTGGGTGGGCAGCCCGGCCTCGAGCGCCTTCGCCTCGGCGGCCTGGAAGCCTTCGGGATCGTGGATTCGATGGATGACCGTCACGAACATCTCGTACCGTCCTTCTCTCGTGGGCGGCCGTGGTGCCACCCACAGGAAAGGCGTTCGTTCGGGCCTGATCGGTGGTTCGTTCCGAACGAACCAGGCTGCGAAGTGATCAGGTCGACCACGAGACCGGGGTTCGCGGCTCGTAGCAGCACGAGACCCCCGTCACGATCGACTCATCGAGATGTGCGCCCAGATCGGGCGCCTTCGCCGAGAGCTCGGCGATCGCGTGGCGGATCGTCCTCGTGACGTTGAGGCGGGCCCTCTCCGCCGGTGAGCCCGACCGGCGCGGCCTGCCCTGCAGCCCTGTCGCCCGTTTCAGCTCTCTGATCAGGGCGTCTCGCTCGGCGGCCCATTCCTCCTGCCGCCGGGCATCTCCCCGCAGAGCCGCATCGTCCAGCCGGTCGTCCAGTTCGGCCAGCCGGCGCCGGTACTGCCTCAGGGCTTCGCGATCGAGCAGTGGACCGGTGTCCCCTCGGTGCATCGCCTCGTCCGCCGATGCACCGACCAAGGCCAGGGCCGATACCGGCTCACCGGGTCGGCAGACGAGCTCGCGGAGATGCCAGAGCCCCTTCAGGTCGGGCACGTGGACCTCGGTGCCGTTGAACTCGATGCGCCAGACTCCGTCCTCCGGTCGGAGGATCGCCCGCTCCACCGGCGCCGACCGTGATGTCCTCGCCAGGAGCTCGGTCATCTTCGCGGCCGTGTCGGCGTCTCGGATCTCCTCCGCGAGGGGCAGACCTTCGCGCAGGAGGCTCGCCGCGGTCTCCAGGTCGCCCTGCTCGACGGCGACCCGCGCCACTGCGAGGAGCCCGGTCGCCATGGAGCCGTGCACGTACCCGGTGCGGAGCGCACCGAGCTCCCGCCGATGGCGGAGCGCCTCCTCCCAGAAGAACCGGGCCTTGTCGAGCTCGCCGCGCGCCTCCCAGATCTCGCCCAGCGACTGCTCGCAGACCAAACCCGGCATCGCGTAGCCGCCGGCGGTCGTCACGTCGAGCATCTGCATCAGCAACTCGAGAGCGGCGTCGTCGTCGCCGACGTTGAGGCGGGCGAACGCGGCGTTCCAGAGGCAGAAGCCGTGCCCCCACGAGTCGGGGTACCGGGACGAGATCGCGATCCCCGTCTCGGTGCGGACCACCGCCGCCGGCGCGTCGCCGGCGAAGACGTCGCACTCGCCGCGCAGGCAGTGCAGCATGCCGAGGATGAGCGGGGGATCGGCAGCATCGCCGATGGCTGCGATCCCGAGGTCGAGCAGGGCTGCCGCGGCCTGCCAGTCGTCGGTGTCGTGGGCGATGAGGAAGGCCTCGCAGAAGAGGCTCGTGGCGCGCAGCTCGGCCGGTGCGTCCGGCACCGCCGCGCGCCCCCGCTCGAGCCAGGTGATGCCCTCGCGGAGCTTGCCCTGGGTCCACCAGTAGCTGTTCAGGGTCGCGGCCAGCTCCAGTGCTGCCGTCGGATCGATCGAGAGGAGGCGTTCGAGCGCGACACGGGTGTTGTCGTCGATGCGGCGGAGCACCTCCAGGTGCGGACGTTCCGGGCCGGCGAGCGTCGCCGCTCCTTCCTGCATGGCGAGGTCGAGGTAGTAGCGAGCGTGGCGGTCACGGATGATGCCGAGCTCTCCCGCGGCGTCGAGGTGTTCGGTCGCGTACTGGCGGATCGTTTCGAGCAGCTGGTACGGGCCGCCGCCTTCCTGCTTCATGAGGAGTGACTTCTCGACGAGGCGCGCGGTCAGGTCCGCGACCTGTGCTGCGGTCTGGCCGTCGTCGGCGCACACCGCCTCGATCGCAGTGAGGTCGAACCCTCCAGCGAACACCCCCATCCGGTGCAGCAGGCGCCGTTCGTCGTCCCGGAGCAGCGCGTCACTCCACTCCACCGTGGCGCGAAGCGACCGCTGGGCGCCGTCGACCCGGCGGGCCGACTGGGGGAGCAACTCGAACAGTTCATCGAGGTGACGTTCGATGTCCACCAGCTCGAGTCCTGCCACCCGTGCCGCGGCGAGCTCGATCGCGAGCGGAAGGCCGTCGACCCGACGGCAGATATCAGCGATGAGACGACCGGCGTCGTCCGTCTCGAGCGAGGCCTGCATCCGGGCGCCGGCGCGTTCCCGGAAGAGGCGCACTGCCGGGCTCGAGTCGATCTCTTCGCCGGTCGCCTCACGCTCCGCGACCGTCAGCGGCGCCAGCCGGTAGGTCATCTCGTCGACGACCCAGAGCGGCTCTCTGCTCGTCGCCAGCACATTCAGACCCGGAAGCCGGGCGGTCAGGTCCTCGACGAGTTCGGCGACGGCGGAGGTGACGTGTTCGCAGTTGTCGAGCACGAGGAGCACGTCACGCTCGGCCAGCCAGCGGACGAGTGCGTCCTCGTAGGACTCACCGCCCGACCGCGGCATCCCGACCTGCGCGGCCACCTCGCTGCTGATGTGGTCGGCCGACCGTAACGACGCGAGCCAGACGACGAACACACCGTCGGGGAAGCGCTCCTCCGTGGCGTCGGCGACGGCGAGGGCGATCGCCGTCTTTCCGACCCCACCGGGGCCGGTCACGGTGGTCAACGGTGTCGATTCGACGACCTTGGTCAGTTCGGCGATCTCGGCGTCTCGCCCGACGAGCCGGGGCGGTCGGAAGGCCGTCCTGCGCGCGACCGCGCGCCGGGGACGAGCGTGGTCGTCGTCAGGTCCATCCACCCCGTTGCCCCCGCTGCCTGACACGCACGCATCCTCCCAGGCCCCATTCCGATCGGGCAAGGAACGGTCCTCCCGCTGCTGGATCCATTCGCGGCGACGTCAGAGTGCGGTGGTGGCCTGTTCGCTGTCGGACCGCCCGGGTAGGGTGACCGGATGGCACGCAAGGTCTGGACCGCCGCCGAGATGGAGAACCTCAGCCGCCGCCAGCAGCAGGCCATCTTCGACGAGAGCGTGGTCACCGACCTCGACTCGGTTCCTTCCGAGTTCCTCGACCAGGTCCGGGCCGACGCCGACCGTCTCATCGAGTCTCACGAGTCCCAGCCCACCGATTGACCGCTCGGTGAGCGAGGAGCGGCGCTCAGTTCGCGTCTCGCACGCGGTGTTCGACGAGCTGGACCGGGTCCTCGGCACCGATCGCGGCCCCGGTGGCGAGCCCTCGGTCAACGACTTCCTGACCATCGACCTGCTCCCGATCGTCGACGCCTTCGCCACCCGCTTCGACGAACTGCCGGAGGCCGTGAGCGGTCGTCCGGACTACCGACTGCTGATCTCGGCCGGCGTCCTAGTGCGCGGTGTCGCGGTGATCGGGCAGAGGACCTCTGACGGGTCGATCGAACTCCTCTACATCCGGCTCGATCTCGACAGCGAATGGGACGACTCCGAGTAGCTCGACCGCGTGCCGACACGGATCGCCGGTCGGGATGAGCGAGGCGGTCCTCTGAACCGTGGGGAGATGGAGTGGAGCTGATGGGACTCGAACCCACGACCCCCTGCTTGCAAAGCCGCCTAAGTTTCGCAAGGACGGCTCTACCAGCACATATTGCTCACCGATGAGCGCCGAGAGCCGGAAGATGACACCGGATCCGCCAAGTCCGGTGTCAATCCGGTGTCAGGTCACGCCGCGTTGGGGTCGCGTCGCAGAGCCGTCTCGGCGACGTCGAGGGACTCGACTGGTGAGGACGGGGTACGTCGCCTCCGTGCGACGCGAGAAGGACGGGCTCAGGAGTGGATTGCTATCGCTCGCCTATGGCGTACGCGCCATCGCCGTAGTTCTCGGGTTTGCGCTGCTCGTCGCCTCTGCGTTCATCGGTCCGGCGTGGCTCAGGAACGCGGGATTGCTCATGGCGGTGGCCGGGTGCGGGGCCATGGTCATCTGGTTCCCGGACGCATTCGGTCTGGATCCAGTCCGAAGGCGTAACGAGCGTAAGCGGCCCCCGCGGTAGGCCCGGAGCAAGGTCGACGGTCTCATGCGCTGAGCCGTTCTGGGATGGTGGTCGCGCCGTCACCCGTATGACCGGTGGTCTGGGACACTGATCCGCCTTCACCCCTGAGCCTTCCCCGCGGTGCTGGGCCGAGCCGAGGTCGGGACCCGGGGCCCGGACTGGCAGGATCGTCCGGCGATCTCCGGTCAGCCGGTGAAGGCGGGAACGACTTCGCCACCCGCCGAGACACTCACGTCGAGGGTCGTGACCGACGAATCGGCCGTGGAGGTGGTCGGTGGGGTCGACGTTGTCGTTGTCGGATCAGGGGTCGTGTAGGTGATGGTCAGAAACGGAGGGTTGAAGAACTCAGGACTGTCCCAGAGGGTGTAGGTGCTGCCCACGGGCGATTGGCGCAACGAGAACCCGACAAATCCGGCTGAGCGGGCCCCGGCCGTGATCAATGTGGTCACGTCCACCGCTTGGTAGGCGGGGACTGTGGGGGTGAACAGCACCTGTGGGCCCATGACATCGGCATCGCCGAGCGTCACTGCGCCGTCGCCTGCGTACCCCACCAGAGCGGTTTGGCCGGCTAGGTCGGGATTAGCCGTGCGCAGTTGCAGGATCGCGCTGGTGATGGTCGCGTCGGTCGGCAGGGCCGCGAGCGGGAGCTCGAACGCCCAGCGAAACTCCTCCACGAGGAGGGACGAACTGGTGTCGCGGCCGGTCTGCATGAACTGGTAGTAGCTCGACCAGGTCGTGCCGGAGTCCGTGCTACTGAAACCGCCATAGATGGAGCTGGTGTTGCTGTTGATCACGAGCGTCGCGCCTGAAGCACCGGCCGAACCCGGTGCGACCACGACAACGGCCACAGCGAGCACAAAGGATGTGAGCGTCGCGACGAATCGCCTCCGTGCCAAAGGGTTTCGCATGTGCCACTTCCCTCATTCACCCTGTGGAATTCGGGAATCGTAGCACCACCGATGAAGCCGGCTGGCAGCCCGGCGCCGTGCCGTTGCAGGCCGCGTAGGCGTCATCGGCTACACCGGCGACGTCAGCCCAACCCATGGTGTCAACCGCCGCATGGGCAACCCAGCGGCACCGAGAAATACCAGCAAGTACTGAGTGGAGCTGATGGGACTCGAACCCACGACCCCCTGCTTGCAAAGCCGCTCAAGTCGCGCAGCAGCGGCTCTAGCAGCACATATGGCTCACCAATGAGCGCCGAGAGCCGGAAAATGACACCGGAACCGCCAAGTCCGGTGTCAATCCGGTGTCAGATCAGGCCGCGTTGGGAGTCGCGTAGCTGAGCCGTCTCGGCGATGTCGAGGAACTGGACTGGGCCACCCGAAGCTCAGGATGCAGCGCTCGTTGAGCTACGCGCGGAGTGTCTCCTCGTCGGACAGGCTCGCCAGCATGATTGAGACGCGCACGAACCGCACCACACTCAACACGAGGAGCACGTAGACAACGGAACGAATCAGGCTCACGGGTCCATCCCGGTAATCGAGCAGTAGCCCCGCGAGCCCGGCCGCAGCGAGCCCGCCAAAAGAGCGAGACGCAAGCAGGCCGGCGCTTCTCCATCCGGGCCCGGCAATCGTGATCAGAAGGCCACCCATGGCAAGCACAGCGCCGACGATGGCCAGCGCTCCGTAGAACGTCACCCGCCCACCTTCGGTGATCCCGGCGGTTGTGGGGCCGGCCGACAACCCCGCACCGTCCAGTGGGCCGCCCTGGTCAGTGACGTTCAGCGCATAGAGGGCAATCCCCGCCACGACCGCAACAGCCCAGTCCGCAGCCGCCGGGACTCGTCGCCAGATCGTCGCCACGTGCAGGAGCTTCCCACAGTCCTCCGCCGACCAGGAGTGAGCAAGCAGCTGAGCTCTGGGCGGTGAAAACTGAGTCGCTCCGGTGCAGAACCAAGCACCGTGTCACGAGTGCCACCTGGTGCGACCAGTGCCCGGCGTTAGGGGCACCGGGGGCCACGATTGCGGTAGAGGAGCTGAATAGGGTGTCGTGATGAGCATCCGCCGCGCCCGACTCGTGGCCTGGCCGTGGCTCCTGGCGGGCCTTGCGGCGGTGGTCTTGGCAGGCGCCGCCTGCACGCAGCCTCGACTCGATGCGTGCGGTCACGACATCTCCGGAGCACAGAGTCGCCTGGTCGCGGTGGACGCTGCGTCCGGGCAGGTTCGCTGGTCGACGAACGTCCCGTTGGACGCGGCCTACCTGATGCCTGTGGGCGGAGACCGCGCCCGGGTGCCGGCGAGAGAGCCCCTCGAACTCGATGACACGGTGGTTAACGTCGCAACAGGCGCCATCGTCGGAACCGTTGCGGACTCCAATGACCGTCTCGTCATCGATGCGTCCGGCGAGACCGGCCCGATCGGGACACAGTCCATCAACGGTGAGGTACGTCCCGATGTCGTCGAGTTCGGTGGGTTGAAGATCGCCGCCGATCGCGTATCGACGCCCGATGACCTCCACCTCATCGCGACGAGTGCTCAGGACGGCGCCGTGAAGTGGACAACCACCCTCCATGAAGGGAACGACTGGGGTGGAGTGACGAGACCCCTCTTGGTCGACAGCACCGTGTTGATCTCGATCGCCGATCGAACTCCGACCTGCTACTAGATCCCCAGGGGCCCCGCGCGGAAAGACCCGTCCCCAATGAGCCCTTCCGGCTGACCAACACGACCGTGAGATTCGATGATCCATCGGCCTCTCCTTTCGCCTGAGAGGAATCTCGGTGCCAACGGGACCGAGGCACGCCGATGTCGCACCAGCTACCTGATGATGGATCGATCCGGGCTTCGGGGGGTGTCCAACCAGTTGCCGCTGCACGTCTCCGGCGGATTGGGACTCTTCGATCAGACGACCGGGAATCCGTAGGCTGCGTGGATGCGAAGGACCCGCAAACCCGAGGTCCCGTCACGCGAGATCTGGGAGCAGACCCATACCCTCGTCACCGACTCCTTCACGATCGCACCGCTACCGCTCGATCCAGCGGCCTTTGAGGCCACGATCGATGACGAGGTAATCCGTGCGCAGGGGTGGCCCGACCCCCGCGCAGCGGCAAGCCGGATGAAGGCGACCTCCACTCGAACGCCCAAGCAGCCAGCTCCAGAGGCTTCGTGCCCGACCATGCTCGGCGTGTACCGGCCCGACGGAGAACTGGTCGGCGTTTACATCCTCACACTTGGCCCTCCGAAGACAGGTTCGAGCCTCGGCTACTGGTTCGGGCCAACCGGTCGTGGGAAGGGGCTCGCGACCGCCACACTGCCCCTGATCATCGACTACGGGCACAACCATCTCGGCACGAGCCGAGTTCGGATCCACACCGCCGTGAACAACACTGCCAACCGGCGAGTGGTCGAGCGCGCCGGCGCTACCTATCGAGGCTCGGCACCCCACCGACTACCCGAGGGCTCCAAGATCGACAGCGTCTGGTACAGCTTCGAACGCGCCAACGACACGACCGGCCCAACCTTGTGGCCCCCACCCTGCTGATCCAGCTGGCCTTGTGAGACGGCGTCGACGAACGCACTTGGCGCCGCCGCCCGGATCCACGAACCTGTTCCGGTGGCGGATGACAACGGCAGTGCGTTTGAGCGGTGGCTCAATGACATCGATGCTGGGTCATCGATCGACGGGCCCGACTCCGGCACCCTCGATCCCGCATCGCGCCGTTGGCTCGAGGACTACTTCGAGCAGGAGGGGCCGGTATCGAGCGACATCGTGAAGGCTGCGGCGACGGCGCACCAGTTGTCCCTGGCCCGGGAGGCCACTGCGGCGGTGGTAGCTGATCTTCGTCGAACGACCCCGCTTCGCCCCGAGGTCGTGGTCGATTTCTGGGACGGGGACCGGGTACGGATCTCCATCAACCGCGGCTACAGAACCCCATCGATGGACACCATGGACCGGGCCGAGGCCTACGCGCAGGTGGCGGACTACTTCCAAGGCGAGCTCGCTCAGGAGAGCGGGATGTGGCCGACGTGCGACCGACACGACACCGGTGCTCATCCGGAGGTGCGTGACGACAGCGGAGTGTGGTGGTGTCGAAAGGGCGAGCATCCCATCGCACCTATCGGCGAACTTGCACCCGACTGACCAATCTGAACGGGAGCGGGCCCTCTATTTCGTCGGCGGAACCTCCTGTGGTTGGCACGGATTGAGGGTCGTGGAGTCGACGCCGGGTATCGAGGACCAGTTGTCCACCGTCCCGATCGGAAGGGGCGCAGTGGTCACGACTCTGAAGCTTGCGGGCAGATCCGCCGGCTTGACCGAAGCAAGCATCTCCGGGGAATCCGGGAAGAGCTCGCGAAACTCCGCGTAGGCCGCGTCCTTGTCGATGTAGATGACCTGGTCGACGCCGCTGGTCGCGATGAGGCTCGCTTTGACCGCATCCACCTGTGTTGAGGTCGCATCTATCGCGAGCCAGACAACCACTGAGGGTTGGGGATCGCGGCAACTGCTCGCAGACAGGGCGGGAGAGCTTCCGTCGACCACGGAGGTCGGAGCGGCAGTGGCGGGAACGGTCGGCGGAGCCGTGGAAGCCGATGGGCTCCCGCAGCTCGCACAGGCCGCACCCACAAACACAACCCCCGCAATGAACCGCACCGCCCTCATCGAGCCGACGGTAGCCGAGCGTGTGGTCCTGTTCGACGGCGATTGGCCCCGCGTGCTCCCGGCGTTCAGGGATAGGTAACGGAGGCCCTTAGGGGCAGCGACGGTGCGTGGCGTGCCGCTTCAGCTCTCGGATAGGAGGCGCTTCAAGTCCGACATTTCCTCGCTGAGAGAGCGACGGCCCTCTTCGGTGCGGCGTCCGTGCTGCATGTCCAGCACGTGCTCTGCCTGCACCTCATCGAACGAGAACGGAGTGTCCGTCAACCGGCGACGAGCCTCCGATCGATCGGGGGAGTTCTCGATCGTTTCGAGTACCGGCCAGCCAAGATCGATGGCCCTGAGCAGAGCTTCGACGATCGAGAGGCGGTGCTCGGCGATGCTCCGCCGGTGCTCACGTAGCTCCTCAGGCGTCATTTCGCCGTACACCACAGTCTCCTCTGGGCCAGGTCTCTAGTGCAGCACATCTCCCAGGCGTCACTCTGCCGGCGTTTGGGACGTGCGCGTTGGAGGACAGTTGGTCGCTCCCTCGCCGAGGCCGCCCACCTGCATAGGGTCGATCCTCATGAGTTCGGAGATGGAGCCCCCGCCGACCGAGGCGGAGTTGCCTGGTCTTGCGAGGCATGTGGCCTACGAGATCGCCATGGCGAACCTGGGCGCCTCACGTCTCCTCGCTCTCGGACAACCGCAAGAGAACGGCGACTTCGTCTGGAGCGCGTGGGTCGAGGTCCTGCTCCTCCACAGCCGAGTACTCACCGACTTCTTCTGCCGACCACCGACGCGGGATGACCTCTCTGCGTTGCACTACCTCCCCGGGTGGGACCCGAACTCCGAAGATCTCGCCTGGCTCGACGGACACGTGCCAGAGATCAACAAGCGGGTCATGCATCTAACCGCCTACCGAGAACGTCGAGAGAGCGATGGGCGAGATGTTACGGAGACGATCCGCCGGCTCAACGTCGTAATGATCAGGTTCCTCGAGGCCCTGCCGCCCGACCGAAGGGGATGGTTCCCCATCGCCACTCCTGCGCCTCCGAACTGAGGAGTGGGTAACTCACGCAGTTGCCGGAACGACACTCAGACCCGGCGATAGGAGACGGTCGAAGCGCATGCCAGGCTTGCTCTCATGCGGATGCACGCACTGGTGGGAGCGATAGCTCTTGTGGCGGTCGGCGGAGCGTGTAGCGGGGGAAACGGAACCACGTCGAGCGTCCCGTGGGAGTTGCGAAGTGCTGTGGACTCAAGCACGTCGGTGATACCGATCACGGTCTACGTCGGCTCGTCGTCCTGCGACCGGTTCGAGACCGCCGACGTGGACGAATCGGCCGACGCAGTCACGATCACAGCGACGATCCACTCCTCCGGGGCGGAGGCTTGCACCAGCGACATGCGGCTGCGGCAGGTCGAGGTCGAGTTGAGCTCACCATTGAGCGACCGTGCGCTGCTGGGGTGCGGTGAGCGACCGGGCTACCAGGGTGAGAGCAGGGACTGCCGGATGTTCCCCAACCCTTGAGCCCGTCAGGGGCTGCGTCGAGCGGAGCGGACTGGACCCGTCACCTCGACCCGGCGGTCTGGGATACCTACGTTGTGCTGCCCCGCACGATTCCCTCCACCACGTCGAGGTCCGCGCCTGGGAACCGCTCGTGAACGATGGCCAAGAAGTCATCCGTGGTCCCAGGCAACACCCAGACGAGGACTCGTTCGCCTTCGTTCCAGCTGACTGCTTGCAGGCCAGCGTCCGTCAGGCGACCGCCGACGCCGAACTCTCTGATAAGCCATCGATGGATCTCGCCAGCATCGGTCACCCCCTAAGCTGACCACATGGAAGCAGCCAGCGTCTCCCCCAGGGCGTTTCGGGACGTTTTGGGAACTGAGAGACGAATACGATCGTCAGACCAACCTATGGACCGCATGATCCGCTTGGCGTCGCTCGTCCTTTTCGCCCTTGCAGCGGCGGTCTTGGCTAGCGGCTGTGGCGATCGGGGCGACGACGAGGTAGCCGGCCTACCGCAGCCTGCGTCACCTAGCTCAATGCCCGCAGGGTCAGTCAGCCAGACAGAGGTCCTCGGCGGCCTCACCGTCGAGCTGATCGTTCCGCCCTCTGTCCGATCCGGAGGCAGCCTTCAGACGACGATGCGTGCGGAGAACAAGTCGGAGCAGCCCGTCACCGACCCAGGGTGCCAGCTGGGTGCCGCCCGATTCGGGCTCTTGCCTGTCGAGGACCCCGACGGTGGGCTCTGGCAGGGCTACACCGTCGACTGCGGCGGTCCTTTCACCTATGAACCTGGCGCCAGCGAGGAGTACACCGGGTTCGCATTCAGAGCGACTGATGCCTACGGCACACCGCTAACCCCGGGCGACTACCTCGCAGCTTGGGAGGTCGATGGCAAGCGACTGCTGTACTCGGTGACTGTCGAGTCATAGCGCCTCCCACCTCCGGCGTTCTGGGACACTCCTGCAGGATGAGGCTTGAACCCACGATGAACATGTTGTTCCAAGGCCACGAGGTCGCTGGGACCTAGCGTGGCGTCATGGACTTTGGGACGAGAGTTGAGCTGATCAAGAAGGTCAGTCGCTCTCTCGCCGCACAAGGGTGGGCCGACGCAGGGCTGATAGCGCGCCAGGCGAATCTCCGCCATCTCAACGAGGAGGGCGAGCTCTACGAGAGCTGTCTTTGGTCGGTGGAGGATGCCAGCGACGAGACCCTCTTGCTTCTCGACGCGTATCTCCACAGCGCCACCAGCACGGCACCGGAGGATGAACCCTGGCAGGACGCGGACAGGCTTCGTCTATTTCTGAGCCACCTGGCCGCGCACAGGGCAACGGCCACTGAGCTCGCACAGACTCTCAGCCGCTGGGGTATCGAGGGCTTCGTTGCCCACGTGTCGATCGAGCCCAACCGCGAATGGCAGAGGGTCATCGAGGCATCGCTCGCGACCTGCGACGCGCTCGCTGCACTGCTTCATGCTGACTTTCTGGAGAGTCGGTGGTGCGACCAGGAGGTTGGCTTCGTCTTCGGCCGACATCAACCGGTGATCTCGCTGTCCTACGAAGTCGACCCCCACGGGTTCCTTGGGAACAAGCAGGCGATCAATGCCCGTCAGCGTCCGGAGCAGGTGGCCCCAGAGATCGTGAAGCTCCTGCTCACTGACCGTCGGAGTGGCGCAGCTATGTCTGCGGCGCTGGTTCAAGCGATCGCGAGGTCGCCGTCATGGAGGTTTTCAAATGAAGCCCTGCCGCTGTTACGCGACCACGGATCCCACCTGACGACCGTAGACGCTGCGACTTTGCGACGAGCGCAGAAGACCAATGTCGAGGTGGGCGATGCCGCCGTCGTGAATACCGGGATCCTCGATGAGATTGAGACTCGACACAGCATCCAGCCGACGGTGGCGGCAAATCCGGCGGGGTACGACCCTGATGAGGAACCTTTCTGATCCACCGGTCGGGGTTCGTCAGGGTCCGTGCGCTAAGCGACGCCGCATCCCGGCGGTCGGGGATGCCGATGGCGGAAATGCTCACCTCGCAGCGACAACGTCGAGCGGGACAGAGATTGTCGCTGCGAGGTGAGCAACACCGTGCTCTCGAGCCGCCTTTGGCCGCCAAACCTGCGCCCTGCTCTTGGCGTTAGGAGATCCCTGCCCAGTCGTGACCGCTCACAACCCCGTATCCTCCGGGGCGGAGGGCAGCGTGGGACTTTTCGGCCCGGGTGGAGGTGCGAGCCACCGCTGTCATGATCGGAGCGTCGCCATGTCATTCTTCGGGTCACCACCGGATTCCCCGGCAGGGATGCCGATGGAGCCCCCGAAGTGGGGTCCTCCTGTGTGGGACCGCGCCGCCGAGGACACTCTCGGTGTCTCGGTCGGCATGTCAGTGCTGCTGGCGGTCACGGATGAGCACGCCGTCATCTTCGACAACGTGCACGCCTTCGCCAACGGCTTCACTTTTGACCTGGTGCAGATCCACAACCCGAACATCCCCCTCGATGTGACGCACATGCGCCAACGGCGGATGTTTATGAACGGTCCCCGACTCGGTCTTGAGTTCGCTGACGGCTCGATCGCCAGCACCGAGCAGACCGGAACTCCAGCGGCACCATTCGGCGGCGGTCCCGGCCGCTCGTCGTCGATCACGCTCACATCAAACGCTCTCCCCCCGGAGGGGCCGGGCTTCGACGACGACGGTGTACCGACCGGACACGTGCTCCGAATGCAAGGGGGAGGCGGGTCCCAAAACCGGTATGCCAGCCAGTTTTGGTGCTTCGGTCTCCCGTCGCCGGGAAGCATGACGATCCATGCCGACTGGCCCGACCACTTCGACGAAGTTGCGATCGATCTCGACGCCACTCCGATCCTCGACGCAGCGAGCCGTTCGAAGATCCTGTGGGCAAGAACCTGACCGCTTAGCCGACGTTTGAGAGCACCTGCCACACCACTCGGCGCAGCCTCCAAACCGAACCGAGATGGGTATCCCCGAGGTGCCGGTTGGGGACGGTAGGTAACTACGCGCCTACCCCCCTGACCAGGGGCTGGGACCGATTCCGGGACCGCCCTCGGGACCGATTCCGGGACCGTCTCCCGACGCGGCAGCGGCTCTGCTTCGGGCTGGATGACGTGGGCTGGCAACTGGCCTCGGGTGCGTCCGTCGTGTCGTCGATGGTGCGCCACCGCGATGGCCGGCGGCGGTGGCCGCCGTCTGCTGACCGCCAGGCGCAGGGACGGAGGCCATCCGCTGTCGCCGGCTCGAGCGGGGGCGACGCGACGCAACCCAACCCCCGAGGGGTTGCAATCGTGTTCGCCTTGGTCTGCGGTCAGTTCCGGGACCGTGCGATGTCGTCATCGCCGGGCACCGTGGTGACGGACCTGCGCTGACTGGGTCCCGGGACAATGGGTGCAAGTTCGTGAGTCTGCTTCTGGTGTCGAGCGCGGGGTCTCGTGGCGGATGGCGGAGGGGGCCTCAGCGCGTGCACACCGCCCGGTGATGATCTGTGTGGTGAGTCGTGTTTGGTCCGATGCAGGACCGGGACCGAGCGGCCGGCGGGGTGCGTGGCCTGCCAGTTCCCGCTGGCGGCGGCGGGCCGCTGGGCAGGTCGGGTGCTCGATCCTGCCGAGCTCGCGACCTGGGTGCTTGTGCTCCAGCCTTCGTCCATTGCGAGCGTCCTGCACCCCATCGCACGAGACTCGGACCTGGGGGCAGGATCGAGGAAGGCTCTATCGGCTGAAATGGGTACGCGGCGCCATGCGGCTGATGCGAGCATCCAAATCTCGACCCCCGCGGAACCTGACGACACCCTCGGTCGTCGAACAGCACAACCGAGACAGGAGGGGCGGGCCATGGAATCCGACTCGAAGCAACCAGCATCCACGAGAACTCGGACGCGTCGGGTCGGCTTCCTCCTTGCTGCCGTCACGATTGCGGCGACCGCCGCCTGCTCGCAGGACTCGACCGACACAGCGGCGGGACCACTGGACACGGCGTCCCAACCATCAGCGACAGAGAGCGTGTCCTGTGAACGCCCGCCCATCACCGGCACAGGCGACGCCGGCCGCTATCCAGCGAGCCTCGATGAGATGATCACGGATTCGGACGTCGTCGTCGAAGGCCGCATCGTGGGTGATGTGGGCGAAGCAACCGAGGTCAGTCAGCCGATGGAGGTCGCCGTCGTGGAGACCTACCGAGGCAGCCTCGGCGACAACCTGACGGTCCAGCGATTGCAGACGCAGTCCACCGTGACCGGGACGCCAGGGACATCCGTTGGATCGTGGAGTGGCGAACCCTGGTACTGCCCGGGCGAGGTCTACATGCTGTTCCTCCAGCGCCAGCCCGATGGCACCTTCTATGCACTTCCACGTCTAGGTGCGATCCCCATCGAGCCACGCCCTGACGATCAGACCTTGGCGTCCTGGCAGGCACCAGAACCTTTCCGTTCGCTCACCTCGCTTGACGCGGACGCACTCCGATCACAGGTCAAGACCGCGGCGGACCGCGCGACCAGCTGAGACCGGCGAAGCTCCGCCGCCCGCACCCGAAGGACGACACTTCCGGCCACGGGCACCCACCAGTGCCTTCTGCTCGTCGTGTGCAGTCCGTGGGTCCCGAATGGCATCGCGCTCCGCACTCGTGACCGGGGGAGGTCCCCGGTCCGACTCGAAGGAAATCCGCGAACGCGCGCGACGCGAGGGCAGGTTGGGAGTGGGTCTGAAGGGTGAGGATTCCATCGCGACGGGGCCGGACCCGTGCCTCGCCCTCTTCTTCACCCGTGCCGGAGGAGCTCATGGCCGAGATCACCAGACTTCCGAGGCTGACCTACTCGACTCGTGAGGTCGCCGTCATGCTCGGCGTGTCGCGACCGACCGTCGACCGCCTGGTGCGTGATGGCGTGCTCCCGTCCGTTGACCTCGGTGTCACCCGACGGACACTGATCCCGGCGTGGGCCGTGGAGCGTCTCGTCGGCGAGTCCTCGGCCGAGCACGGCGGCGAGGCGGCCTAGCTGTCGTGTCAGCCGTCGAGCAGGTCGTCCAGGAAGTCAGCGGCCGCTCGGTCCTTCTCGGGGAGGAAGTGGCCGTAGACGGTCATGGTGACCGCCGGGTTGGCATGGCCCAGCCGGCCGGCGACCGTGCGGGGATCGACCCCCGCACCGAGAAGCTGGGTGGCCACGTAGTGGCGGAGGTCGTGCAGGCGCACGCCGTCGAGATCGGCCGCCTTCCGGATTCGACGCCAGCGTGCCGAGACGTTGTCCGGTCGCCACGATGCGCTGCCGTCGGGCTCGGCCGCGAACACGTAGCCGTCACGATCGAGTTTCACGCCGACTGCGGCTGCACGTTCCTCGCAGACCGACTGAAACGCCCTGACCCGCTCGGCCGTTGCCGGGGCGAGGGCCACCTTCCACTTGCGGCCGGTCTTCGTGCCTCGCTCGACCAGGCCGACATCGGGGCCGCCGTCGATGATCGCCCGGCAGAACGTCACAGTGCCGACCTCGAGGTCGATGTCCGACCAGTGGAGGGCCACCAGCTGCGAGCGGCGGGCGCCCGTAGTGGCCGCGAGCCGCAGGTAGGTCGCGTAGTCGATATCGCCCTCGTCGACGAGGCGCATCGCTCTGGCCAGCGCGTCGGGTTCGGGCGGCGTGATCCGACTCGGGGGCAACGATGGTGCCGTCGCTGCGTCGGCGGGGTTGTTCGCGATCAGTCCCCACTTCACGGCCTGGCCGAGTGCGGCGTGCATGATCACGTGGATGCGTCGCACCGATGCGGGCGAGAGGGGCCCACCAGTCTCGCCACCCCCGTTGCGGAGCTGGGCGTAGAGCAGATCGAGGTCGGCAGCTCGGACCTTCGATACGCGCCGGTTGCCGATGTTCGGGACGATCTTCAACCGGATCTGCCGACGGTTCTCCAGCGTCGTCTTCGGCGACCACTCGGGCTCACGAGCTCGCACCCAACGATCCAGCAGCTCGGTGACCGTCGGATCGTCGCCGGCGCCGATTCGGCCATGCTCGACATCGAGGATCAGCGTGGCGAGGGCCTGGTCGACGGCCTTCTGCCCGGCCTTGGTGTGAGGCGCCACGATCGTGCGCGTCACGCGCCGTTCGCGACCCGTGCCCGGATCGACACCGGCGTAGACCTGGATCTGCCACCGGTCAGTGCCGCGCTTACGTGCTGTGCCCTTCATCGAGGGACACGGTAGCGAGGAAACGCCGATTCGGTGTCAAACCCGGTGTCAACCGCAGACCCAGCAACCTCGCTGAACCCAGAAACACCAGTAAATACTTGGTGGAGCTGATGGGAATCGAACCCACGACCCCCTGCTTGCAAAGCAGGTGCTCTAGCCAGCTGAGCTACAGCCCCGAGTGAGCGGCCGCCTGGGGGCGACCACCGGGACCATCACGGTAGCCGGGTCGGGCGATCGCCCGGCCGGGCCGTGCCTGCGCTCGCCCGCCGGTTCAGGCGGCGGAGGCGAGGGCGGCGACCCGCTGTCGCACGAGCCGCTCGGCGGTGCGCTCCTCGGCGACCGACTCCGCGGAGATCCGCAGGTGCCAGCGGTGGCCCCCGACGACGCCGGTGCGATCGAGCGGCGCCACGGCGGGTTCGCCAGGTAGCGCCGCGGCGTCGACGGGTTCGGGCAGCAACTCGTCGAGGGGTGGGAGCCGGAGGGGCAGGCGGAGCGTGGGCCGGGCCCGTGGCGGTGGGGACGTGAGGGTGGTGCCGTCGGGGCGGGTGATGACCAGGGTTCCGTCGGGTTCGGCGACGAGCCCCCAGCCCTCCCGGTGCACCACACCGTGGTGCGACCCGCACAGCCCGGCGAGGTTGGCGAGCGCGGTGGCGCCGCCCTCGTTCCAGTGCCGGACGTGGTGGGCGTCGATCCACTCGGCCCGGGCGTCGCAGTCCGGGAACCGACACCCCTGGTCGCGGACCATCAGGGCGTCACGGAGCGGGGCGTCGGCGAGGCGGATGCTGCGCCCGTGGTCGAGCACCCGCCCCCGGGCGGTGACGAGGCGCTCGATGGTGGTGCCGGCCCCGAAAAGCTCGCGCACCGCTGCCGGAGGAAGCCGGTGCCCGTCGAGCGTGGTCGCCGCACCAGTGGCGTTGGCGAGCGCGTGGCGCAGCAGCCCCTCCTCGACCAGTGACGCCCCACGCGCCGCCAGCAACAGCTCGAGGTCGGCGGCGGTGCGAACGCCGAGGGCGGCGAGCATCGCCGCATAGATGTCCGGGAGGTCCATCACCGCCACGACGTGGGGGTGTCGACGGCCCGGCCTCGCCCCGTCCGGCGAGAAGTGGTCCAGCGCGAAGCGGGCCATGGTACGCAGCGCCTCGGCCCGGCGCTCAGCGGCGGTGCGGAACCGGCCGGGCACGTCGGGCGCCTCGACCACCCGGAGGGCGCTGTCGAGCAGCTCGGCAGTGAGCGGGTCGAGGTCGCCGTCGAGGACCCCCCGGCCGCCCATGGTCCGTGACAGGTGCACCCGCCCGTCGACCTCCGCCGTCCCGTCGATCTGGCCCGGGTCGTCGGCGAGGGCCGCCTCGGCGCGCAGCACCCACTCGCGGACCGCCACCCGGGTCTGCGCCGGGGTCAACCCCGCCAGGCAGGGCGACACCTCGGCGTCGTGGGCGGCGTAGAGCTCGACGAGCTCGTTCGGGACCGACGCCACGACCGTCTCCACCTGGGCACCGGTCACGTCGCCGGCGCCCCACCGGTGCGCCAGCTCCGGCCACCGGATCATGCGGAGGGCCCTGACCGCCAGGCGTCGGGCATCACGGTCGGTGAGACCGCCGTTGGCCTTCAGCCACCCGACCGGGGACCGCCATCCCTCGACGTCGTGCCGCCCCGCCTGGAGGAACTCGGCGAGTGCGACGCACAGGCGGGCCTCCAGGCGATCCCGCTCGACGAGCAGCGAGCGCACGAGGTCACCGGCGGCCGGGCTGTCGTCGGTGCTCCTGGTCGGTGCGGCGGGCATACTGGAAGTCTACCGAACATGAGTTCGTTGTGCAAGAGATTTCTCAATGTCTTGTTGGACTTTTCGTCGTACTTCTCGACGACGGGACCGGGGGCGGCGGAGGCGGCCGACCGCGCTGGTCAGCCCTTCGAGCCGAGCGTGTAGCGGATCCCCTGCTCGAAGCCGAGCCGCCCGTCCGGACGGGGGGACCCCAGGAGGATCTCGGCGGCGCGCGCCCGCACCGCGTCGACCTCGTCGTCGGGCACGGCGTCCCACATCTGGCGCTGGCCGTGCGACATCGTCCAGCGGTACCAGTCGTCGGGGCCCTCGAAGCGCACCGGCACCGTGGTGGTGACCGTCCGCACCGATTCGAACCCAGCGATCGTCAAGAGCTCCTCCATGGCGGCGTCGGAGGCGAACGGTCCGCCGGTGTTGACCCGGGCGTCGCGCATCTCGGCCGGGAGGTACGGACGGAAGACGGCCTCGACTTCGCGCCACTCGTCGTTGAACGGCCCGAACGTGGAGACGCCGATGCGGCCCCCGTCGACCAGCAGCCCGTGCCAGGCCAGCACCGCCACCAGCGGATCGGCGAGGAAGAACAGCACGAGCGACGACGCCACGAGATCGAACGACGCCGGCGGCAGTTCGGGGGCCATGGCATCGCCGATGCGGACGTCCACCCACCCGTCGAGCCCGGCGGCCGCGACATCGGCCGACGCGCGCGACACCATCCCCGCTGCGACGTCGATCCCGGTGACCCGCCCCTCGGGACCGACCCGGGAGGCCACGTCGAGCAGCACGGCCCCCGGCCCGCACCCGACGTCCAAGGCCCGCTCGCCCGGCCGGGGGGCAAGCTCGTCGACCAGTCCGGCGGCGATCGGGCCGAAGAAGTCGACCCCCACCGAGTCGTAGGTCGCCGACGCCCGTTCGAACACCTCGGTCACCCGCGCCGCAGCTGTGTCGTCCACGGGGGCGACCGTACCCCGGGGTGCCCGCCGCCGACCTCGCCCCGGGGTCGGGGAGGCGGACGCCGGGCAGGGGCGTCACAGTGGTGGGTCCGAGGGCGCCCGCCCCGGGACCGGAGGAGACCATGGCCCACGACCCCACCCCGCCCACGGTCCTCGACCTCGCCGTGGGCCTCGCCGCCACCGGGACCCGCACGGAGTCCGACTCCCTCGGCACGATCGACGTGCCCGCCGACCGCTACTGGGGGGCGCAGACCCAGCGGTCCCTCGAGCACTTCGCCATCGGCGGGGGCCACGACCCGATGCCCACGGAGATCCACCGGGCGTTCGGGCACGTGAAGAAGGCCGCTGCCCAGGTCAACACCCGGTCCGGGCGCATGCCCCCGTGGATGGGCGCGCTGATCGAACGGGTCGCCGACGAGGTCGTGACCGGCCAGCTCGACGACCACTTCCCGCTGGCCGTCTGGCAGTCCGGGTCGGGCACGCACTCGAACATGAACGTCAACGAGGTCATCTCCAACCGGTGCATCCAGCTCGTCGGCGGCGAGCTCGGCTCCAAGCGGCCGGTGCACCCCAACGACCACGTGAACATGGCCCAGTCGTCCAACGACACCTTCCCGACGGCCATGCACATCGCCGCCCGCCTCATGATCGACGACCACCTCCTCCCCGCCCTCGACCGGCTCCGCGACGCACTCGACGCCAAGGCCCGGGCCTGGGCGGACGTGGTCAAGATCGGCCGCACCCACCTCCAGGACGCCACCCCCCTCACCGTCGGTCAGGAGTGGTCCGGGTGGGTGGCCATGCTCGACGACGCCCGCCGAGGGCTGCTCGCCGACAGCGAGGACCTCTGGCGCCTGGCCGCCGGGGGCACCGCGGTCGGCACCGGGCTCAACACGTCGCCGGGGTTCGACGTCGAGATCGCCGCGGCGATCGCCGAGGCGACCGGCCGCCCGTTCGTGACCGCCCCCAACAAGTTCGCCGCCCAAGCATCCCTCGACACGATGGTCCGGTGCTCCGGGGGGCTGCGAAACCTCGCCGTCTCGCTGTTCAAGATCGGCAACGACCTGCGCTGGCTGGCCTCCGGGCCCCGGGCCGGCCTCGACGAGCTGCGCCTGCCCGCCAACGAGCCCGGCTCGTCGATCATGCCCGGGAAGGTCAACCCCTCCCAGGCCGAGGCCCTGCTCATGGTGGCCACCCAGGTCATGGGGAACGACGCCACCATCGCCATGGCCGCCCGGGAGGGGAACCTCGAGCTCAACACCTTCCGACCGGTCGTCATCGCCGCCCTCCTGCACTCGGTGCAGCTCCTCGGCGACACCTGCGACCACGCCCGCCGGCTCATGGTCGAGGGCATCGAGCTGAATCGGGACCGCATCGCCCGCTACGTCGAGGAGTCGGTCATGCCCGTCACCGCCCTCGCCCCGGTGATCGGCTACGACCGGGCGGCGGGCATCGCCCACCTCGCCGTCGAGGAGGGCCTCACCCTCAAGCAGGCGGCCCTGCGCTCCGGGGTCGACGAGGACCTCTTCGACCGGATCGTGGTGCCGCTCGACCTCACCCGACCCGGCACCGCCGACCGACCCTGATCCGGTCGGCCAGACTCGCCCCAT
Organism: Acidimicrobiales bacterium; assembly: GCA_025455885.1. Lineage (NCBI taxonomy): Bacteria > Bacillati > Actinomycetota > Acidimicrobiia > Acidimicrobiales > Acidimicrobiales bacterium. Next base: position 10,973 of record JALOLR010000014.1, on the reverse strand, counting down.
GGACGAGCTGCGATTCGACGACACGACTGTGGTCATCACCGGCGCCGGGCGGGGCCTCGGCCGCGAGTACGCCCTTCTCCTCGCCGCACGCGGCGCCCGAGTGGTGGTCAACGACCTGGGGGTGGCCATCACCGACACCGGCGAGGGAGGGGAGGCGCCGGTCACCAACCCCGCCGACGACGTCGTGGCCGAGATCGTCGCGGCCGGCGGCAGCGCGGTCGCCAACCACGACACCATCGCCACCCCGGAGGGCGGCGAGGCCATCGTGGCCGCCGCCGTCGAGACCTTCGGCGGGGTCGACGTCGTCGTGAACAACGCCGGCCAGGTGCGCCTCCACCCCTTCGCCGACTTCCCCGAGGAGCACGTCGACACCGTGATCGGCACCCAGCTCCGCGGCACGCTCAACGTCAGCCGGCCCGCCTGGCGCCACATGCAGGCCGCCGGGGGCGGTCGGATCGTCAACGTCGCGTCCGGGGCGGCGTTCAATTCCGTGCCCGGCGGGCTGGTCTACGGGATGGCCAAGATGGGCGTCGTGGGCCTCACCCGCCAGATGGCCGGCGAGGGCGCCGCGGTCGGCATCTCCGCCAACGTCGTCGCCCCGTACGCGAAGACGCGCGCCGGCACGGGCTTCGGTCCGATCCCGTGGAGCGACGAGCTGGGCGAGTGGCTGCACCCCCGCCTCGTGGCCCCGCTCGTCGCCTGGCTGGCCCACCCGTCGTGTCCCGTCAGCGGCGAATGCTTCAGCGTCGGGGGCGGGCACGTCGCCCGGGTGTCGCTCGTCGTCAACGACGGCTACGTCGACCGGGAGGCCACCATCGAGTCGATCGCCGAGCACCTCGACGCCGTGATGGACGGCCCGACCACCGAGGTGACCCCCACCGCGTCGCCGGTGATGGCGGCCATGCTCGGCGGCTTCCGCGGCCCCACGACGTGACGCACCGGTAGCGTCGCTCCTGTGCCCACCGCCCACCTCAACGGGATCGACGTCCACTTCGAGCGGGCCGGCGAAGGTTCCCGTGTCCTCTTCTGCAACGGCTCGGGCCAGAGCCTCGACACCAGCCGTCCGCTGGTGGAGGCCTTCACCGCCCGCTTCGACACCGTCGCCCACGACCAACGCGGCCTGGGCCGGACCGCCGTGCCCCCCGGCCCGTACACGATGGCCGACTACGCCGCCGACGCCCTCGCCGTCGCCGACCATGTCGGGTGGGACACCTTCGCCCTCGTGGGCATCAGCTTCGGCGGGATGGTCGCCCAGGAGGTGGCCGTCACCGCCCCGGAGCGGATCGAGCGCCTCGCCCTGTTGTGCACCTCTCCGGGAGGTGCCGGGGGGAGCAGCTACCCGCTGCACGAGCTGCGCGACCTCGACCCCGACGAACGCGCCCGGACCGCCATGCAGGTGATGGACACCCGGTTCGACGAGCAGTGGTTGGCCGACCACCCCGGCGACCGGCTGTTCGTCCAGGCGATCGCCGACCGCCCCGCGCCGGCCCCGGGCAGCGACGCCGAACGCGGCATGGTCGAGCAGATGGAGGCCCGCCGGGGCCACGACGTGTGGGACCGGCTCGATCGCATCACCTGCCCCACCCTGGTGTGCGCGGGGCGCTTCGACGGCATCGCCCCGCCGGCCAACGCCGAGGCGATCGCCTCGCGCGTCCCCGGTGCCGAGCTGCGCCTCTACGAGGGCGGGCACGCCTTCTTCGCCCAGGACCCGGCCGCTTTCCCGGACCTGTTCGCCTTCCTGGCCTCCTGACGCCTTCGGGACGCGGCGGCGGTGGCCTCCGGCGTCGTCAGCCCATCGCGTCGGCGGCCTGGGACATGAACTGGTTGAGGTCGAAGTACTCGCGCCAGTCGGCCAGCTTGTCGCCGCGCCACTCGAGGATCCCCATCACCGGCAGCTCCACCAGCCCGCCGTCGTCCTTGCGGAACACGTCGACGCGCTCGGTGACGACCGTCGAGCCCCGTGAGAGCATCTCGAGGATCCGGAACTCCACCACGGTGAGGCCGGTGGTGAACATGTCGACCATCCCGGCGATGGCCTCGTGGCCGACGAGCGGGTCGACCGGGATGTTGTGGTAGGTGGCGTCCTCGGTGAACCACGCCACCACCGCCGCGGTGTCGCCCTGCGCCCAGGTCTTCATGAACTCGCGGGTCAGCGCCTCGTAGTCGTGGTCGTCGCTCATCGGGGTCCCCCTCGCCGGCCACAGGCCGTTGCTGTGGCGCACTGGACGCCATGATGGCACCGCTCGGCCAGGGACGGCGCCGGTCCCCGCCTCGCTAGGGTCGGCCTTCCTGCGCCCGGACCGCCCGGGGGCCGACGAGGGGGACCCCATGCCGATCAGCCGACTCGACGACTACCTGGGTCACCAGATCCCCGAGCCGATCGGCACGGTGTCCGACGCCGACCCGAACTTCTACGACCGCTACTACTTCAACCTCCACGGCAGCACCGACGAGCTCTTCCTCGTCACCGGTCTCGGCCAGTACCCGAACCTCGGGGTCACGGACGCCTTCGTGTCCGTCGCCGTCGACGGGACCCAGCACACCGTGCGGGCGTCACGCCACCTCACCGAGGACCGCATGGACGCCTCGGTCGGGCCCCTGCGCGTCGAGGTGCTCGACGGGTTGCGTTCGCTGCGGGTGGTCTGCGAGCCGAACGAGTGGGGAGTGGCCTTCGACCTGGTCTACGAGGGGTCGGTGCGGGCGCTGGAGGAGCCGAAGACCATCAGCGAGTCCGGCGGGGTGCGCACCCAGGAGACGTGCCGCTTCGCCCAGGTGGGCACGTGGACCGGCACCCTCGAGGTGGCGGGACGCTCGTTCGCCGTCACGCCGGACCGCTGGAAGGGTGCCCGCGACCACTCGTGGGGGATCCGGCCGGTCGGTCGTCCGGCGCCGGTCGACCCCGATGCCCCGAGGCCGGCCGGCGCGCCGATGGGGTTCTTCCACAACTGGCTGCCCATGCAGTTCGACGACCACATGGTGAAGGTCACCATCGACGAGATCCACGACGGCACCCGGGTCCAGCAGGAGGCGGTCCGCGTCTGGGGCATCGACGCCGACCGGCCCGACGAGCACCTCGGCCGGCCCGAGATCGCCATCGAGTACGTCCCCGGCACCCGCGAGGTGGCCGCGGCCGAGGTGTGGTTCAGCGGCGCCGGGGCGTCGGACCTGCGGGTGCGCGTCACGCCCCTGCGCACCGTCTACCTCAAGGCGGGCTCGGGCTACATGTACGACGGCTCCTGGGGTCACGGCGTCGACCAGGGCGGTCTCGTCGTCGAGGGCCTGACCCACGACGTCGCCTCGCCCGAGGGCCGGGCGGCGGCGTCGTGGCTCAACGAGACCCTCAGCCGCTACGAGACCGACGACGGACGCGTCGGCTACGGGATGTTCGAGAACCTGTGCGCGGGGCTCTACCTGCCCGCCGGCTTCGACGGGCCCGACGCCGTGGCCTGAGGCCTCGCTACGAGGCGGCGAGGATGTCGATCACGAAGACCAGGGTCTCCGTGCCGGAGATGCCGGCTTGCGGGTTGCCCTGCTCGCCGTAGCCCTTGTCGGGCGGGATGATCAGCATCACCCGGGAGCCGACGGGCTGGCCGATCAGACCCTCCTCGAACCCGGCGATCACGTTGCCGGTCCCGACGGCGAAGTCGGCGGGGGCGCCGCGGTCCCACGACGAGTCGAAGATCGAGCCGTCCGACCACTTCACGCCGACGTACTGCACGGTGACGGTCTGTCCCGACTCGACCGCCGGTCCGTTGCCGACGATGAGGGGCTGGACCACGAGCTCGGCGGGCGGCGGGGTGCCGGGGAGGGTGACGGTCGGGACGCCCTCCACGAGGGCGACGGTGGGGAGGCCCTCGACCGGGGCCACGTCGGTGCCCGAGGCGCTGGTGGGCACGGTGACCGTGTCGCGGATGTCGAACACGAAGATCACCCACTGCCCCTGTGCGTAGGACGCGGCGGCGATGCGGGCGCCGACCTGCTGGCCGACGAGCGCGCTCTTGATGCCCTCCTGCAGCGTCGCGTCGAGGGGCACCGTCTCGGGTCCCTGGCCCCAGGTCGACTCGAGCTCCGCCCCGTCGATGCCGCTGATCACCACGTAGTCGAGGCTCAGCCGCTGGCCGTCCTCCACGGTGGCGCCCTCGCCGGGGACGACGACCTCGGTGTCCACGGTGGTGGTGTCGGCCAGCGCGAAGGACGGGTCGAACGTGACCGTGGGCGCCACGGCGACGTCGGTCGAGATCTCGACGTCGGCCAGTGACGAGGTGTTCACGATCGTGGTCGTCGTGGCCTGGTCGGTGGTCGTCGACGAGGACTCGCCGTCGTCGGAGCAGGCGCCGAGCAGCAGCGCGGTGAGGGCGAGCGTCGATCCGGCGAGCACGAGGCGCCGGCGACGGGGACGGGGGGAGATGGAAGGCACCCGGACACGCTACGACCTCCCGGGGCAACGTGAGGTAAGGGGGGCGTTCTCACCCTCCTCTCACCCCGCTCGGCCAGACTCCGTCCCCATGGGTCCGCATCTCGTGATCGCCGAGGACGACCGTGCGGTGCGCGAGTCGCTCACGAGGGTGCTCGAGCTCGAGGGCTACCGGGTCACCGCGGTGCCCGACGGCGCGGCGGCTCTCGAGGCCGCCGGGGCGGACGACGTCGACCTGTTGCTCCTCGACCTCGGCCTGCCCCACCTCGACGGCCTCACGGTCTGCCGCCGCCTCCGGTCGGCGGGGTCACGGTTGCCGATCCTGGTCCTCACCGCCCGCACCGAGGTGTCCGACCGGGTCTCGGGGCTCGACGCCGGCGCCGACGACTACCTGCCCAAGCCGTTCTCCCTCGACGAGCTCCTGGCCCGGCTGCGGGCCCTGCTGCGCCGCACCCTGTCGCCCGAGCAGGAGAGCCGGGAGGTGCGCGCCGCCGACGTCGTCGTGGACGAGGCCGCCCGCCGCGCGTGGCGCGGCGGTCGCGAGCTCGAGCTCACCAAGACCGAGTTCGATCTGCTCCTGCTCCTCGTCGAGAACGTCGACGTCGTCCTCACCCACTCCGTCATCTACGACCGGATCTGGGGCTACGACTTCGGCCCCGACTCCAAGGCCCTCGCCGTCTACATCGGGTACCTCCGGCGCAAGACCGAGGAGGACGGCGAGGCCCGCCTCATCCAGACCGTCCGCGGCGTGGGGTACACGCTGCGCTCGTCGTGACCCTGCGTTCGCGGATCGCGCTGGCGCTGGCTGTCCTGGCCGGTCTCGCAGTCCTGGCCGTGTCGGTGGCCGGCTACGTGGCCACCGACAACCGCCTCCGCGAGGTGGTGGACGACGATCTCGGCGAGACCGCCCGGCGGCTCCTCGACGGCGACGGGCGCGCCCTGACAGCGCTGTGCATCCCCGACGGACCTCGCGGGAGGGGCCCGGTCGAGGATCTCGTGGCGCGGGACGTCGTCGTGCAGTGCGTGAGCCCGAGCGGCGAGGTCGTGAGCACGGTCGGCGAGGTGGTGCTCCCCGTCGATCCCGACGGAGGGGACGCCGACCGACGGCGCGAGACGACCACCGTCGAGGTCGACGGCGAGCCGTTCCGGGTGGAGACCGTGTCCCTCACCGGTGGCGGGGTCGTGCAGATCGCCCGCCGTTACGGCGAGACCCAGGAGGTGCTCGACGGGCTGCGTCGCCAGATGGTCCTCATCGGGATCGTCGTCATCGGCGCCGGCGCGCTCGCCGGTTGGCTCATCGCCCGCCGCTCGACGCGACCGCTCGTGCAGCTGACCGACGCCGCCGAGGAGGTGGCCGAGACCGGTCGGCTCGACGTCGACCTCCCTCCGCCCGGTGACGACGAGCCCGGCCGGCTGGCCCGCTCCTTCGGGGCCATGCTGGTCGCGCTCCGGCGGTCACGCGACCAGCAACAGCAGCTCGTCCAGGACGCGGGCCACGAGTTGCGCACCCCGCTCACGAGCCTGCGCACCAACGTCGAGACCCTCCAGCGCCACGACGACCTCCCTGCCGAGACCCGGGTGGCGATCCTGCGCGACCTCGACAGCGAGAGCCGCGAGCTGGCGGCCCTGGTCGACGAGCTGGTCGAGCTGGCCACCGACACCCGCGACGACGAACCCATGACCGAGGTCGCGCTGGACGAGGTCGTCCGTGAGGTGGCCGACCGGGCCGAGCGGCGCACGGGCCGGCCGGTGCCGGTCTCGGTGGAGGACGGCCCGATCCGGGTGCTCGGACGGCGGCGGGAGCTGGCCCGCGCCCTCGGCAACCTGATCGACAACGCCGCCAAGTTCAGCCCACCCGGCCGTCCGATCGAGATCACCGTCGGACCCGGTCGCGTCGTCGTGCGCGATCACGGGCCGGGCGTCGCCGAGGAGGACCGCAGCCGGATCTTCGACCGCTTCTACCGCGCCGCCGACGCCCGGTCGCTCCCCGGCTCGGGGCTGGGGCTCGCCATCGTCGAGCAGGCGGCGCGGGACCACGGGGGCTCGGTGAGCGTGGGGGATGCCCCCGGGGGGGGCGCCGTCTTCACCCTCGCGATCCCGACTTCCCGATAGCGGTTTCCGGACTCCCTGCCCGTCGGTCAGTTTTCTTTCAGTGAACTGACCAGGGTCGGTAACGCTCATCACACGCTGGGGAAACCGATGCTGCGTACGGTCAGCCTTGCGTCAGACAGAGCCGGCTCCTGACGCCTGCCCGTGACATCGAGGTCCCGGCAGCCACCCGGGATGTCGACCACGAGCAAAGGAGCAGCCGTGATCCGAATGGTCACCGCGGTCATCAAGCCGCACAAACTTGAGGACGTCAAGGACGCCCTCCGAGGGGCGGGGGTCCAAGGGATCACCGTCGACGAGGTCAAGGGGGTGGGGCGCCAGGGTGGTCACACCGAGACCTACCGAGGTGCCGAGTACACCGTCGACCTCCTGCCCAAGATCAAGATCGAGATCCTCGCCGACGAGTCGACCACCGGGGCCATCACCGACGCCATCGTCGCCGCCGCGGCGACCGGGAAGATCGGCGACGGGAAGATCTGGATCACCAACGTCGAAGAGGTCATCCGCATCCGAACCGGCGAACGAGACGTGGAGGCCATCTGATGACGACGTCACCTCACGCGACGGTCGCGGCGTCGCGACCCTTCCTCACCCCTTCACGGGTGCTCCTCGCCCTCGGCGCAGTGCTCCTCACACTCCTGGCCACGGCGGGCACCGCCTTCGCCCAGGACGCCGAGGAGGCGCCCACCCTGGAGGCGGTCGCCACGACCGCCGACACCGCCATCCAGTCGGGCAACCTCGTCTGGATCGTCATCGGCGCCGCGCTGGTGATCTTCATGCAGGCCGGCTTCGCCATGGTCGAGGTCGGCTTCTGCCGGGCCAAGCACGCCGCGCACGTGGTGAGCACCAACCTGGGCATCTTCTTCATCGGGTTCGTCGCCTTCTTCCTGGTCGGCTACCCGCTCATGTTCGGTGGCTACAGCTACGTGCTCCCGGGCTTCGACTACGGCTTCACCGATGCCGCGGGCTCGGCCCTCATCGGCAGCGGCGAGTGGGTCTTCCTCTGGCAGGGAGGCTGGGCCGGGAGCTGGTTCGACGGCGCGGCGCTGCTGAACACGGGCGCCACGGCGGCGTTCTTCCTCTACATGGTGGCCTTCATGGACACCACCGCCACCATCCCGACCGGCTCCATGGCCGAGCGCTGGAAGTTCAAGTCGTTCGTCTTCTGGGGTCTGTTCTGCGGGGCGCTCTACTACCCGCTGTTCGGCGCGTGGACGTGGGGTGGCGGCTGGCTCTCCCAGCTGGGCAACTCCCTCGAGTGGGGCAACGGCTACACCGACTTCGCCGGTTCCGGGATCGTGCACGCCACGGGTGGCGTGGCCGCCCTGGCCGGCGCCATCGTGCTCGGCCCCCGGCTCGGCAAGTTCACCAAGGACGGCAAGCCCCGAGGCCTCCCCGGCCACAACATCCCCATGGCGATGCTCGGGACGTTCATCCTGCTGTTCGGATGGTTCGGCTTCAACGCCGCCTCCACGTTCGCCTCGAGCGATCCGCAGATCGGCCTGATCGCAGCCAACACCGCGATCGCCGGGGCCTTCGGCGGCTTCACCACGATGTTGTGGATCTGGAAGCGGACCGGCAAGCCGGACCCCGCCATGATGGCCAACGGCCTCCTCGGCGGCCTGGTGATCATCACCGCCCCCTGCGCCTTCGTCGATCCCTGGATCGCCATGGTCCTCGGCATCGTCGCCGGTGTGATCGTGGTCGAGTCGGTGTTCTTCATCGAGCGGCGTCTGAAGGTGGACGACCCGGTCGGTGCGATCTCCGTCCACGGCGTGTGCGGCACCCTCGGCGTCCTCGCCGTCGGCCTGGTGGCCAACGGCAAGTACGGCGCCGGCTGGAACCTCACCACCACCAACGTCGACGCCGAGGGCACGGCGCTCGGGGTCGAGGGGCTGTTCTACGGGGGCGGAGCCGGCCAGCTCCTCTCCCAGCTGGCGGGGGCCGTCGTGATCTGGACCGTGATGTTCGGTCTGGCCTTCGCCTTCTTCAAGATCCAGAACGCCCTCACCAAGGGCGGGATCCGCTCCGACGTCGGTGAGGAGGAAGCCGGTCTGGACCTCCCGGAGATGGGCGTGCTCGCCTACCCGGACTTCGCCGGCACCCATGAGGGCTACAGCGACGGCGGGGCCGTCACGACGAGGACCCCCGGGACCTAGGCAACCCGCAGCACCCCGTCGCTCCGCGAGGGGCCCGGCGCCACGTCCGCCGGGCCCCTCCCGCGTCCGGGGATCGGTCGTGATCCGACGGGACGGGCCCGACGTCCGGGAGCGGGAGGGAGTGGCGGAATGTGAACGGTCCGTGACCTCCGCCGCGGATGTCTTGTCGCCGGCAGGGGGTTCGATCAGGCTGGCGGTCATGGCCCGTACGACCCCGTCCTCCTCCCTGCCCACCCCCGCGTTCGCCGATCGGTGGAACGCCACCGACAAGGTGCGCCGCAAGCAGATCCGCCGTCTCGTGCGCAACGGTCAGGCGCAGGCGTCGTCGGCCGACGCCGCGCTGGCCGTGGGGTTCGCGACCTACCAGCGGGCCCGTCCCTGGTACCGGTTCTTCTGGTTCTGGCTCCCCCTGGTGACGGTGGGGGCGCTGTTCGCCGCCTCCCTGGTGCACCCCATCGTGGTGGGCATGGTCCTGGCCGCCGCGGGGAACGCCGTGTTCGTGCGTCGCAACTTCCGACGCGTCGAGGTGGTCAACGCCGACTTCGTCGAGGCGTCGCCCGCCGGCGTCAGTCCTGCGGGAGTGAAGACTTCACCTCGATGAGCCGCTCGCGCAGCTCGTGGTCGCGGTGGCCGAGGTCGTCGACCCACAGGTCGATGGCCTGGCGCAGCGTGGCGTTGCGGTCGCCGGCCATGACGGCGATGGCCTGGGCGTCGTCCTCGGCGTTGGCCTCGGCGTCGACCAGGTTCGAGCCCTGGCGCTTCGAGTAGAAGACCGCGCCCAGCACCACCACCAGTGCGGCACCGGCGATCGCGAAGCGCCAGTTGTCGTCCTCGAGGCTGAGCATCGCCGGCAGCATCAGCAGCGAGACCAGGTTCATCACCTTGATGAGCGGGTTCAGCGCCGGTCCGGCGGTGTCCTTGAAGGGATCGCCGACGGTGTCGCCGATGACCGCCGCCTTGTGCGCCTCCGAGCCCTTGCCACCCTGGTTGCCGTCCTCGATGTACTTCTTGGCGTTGTCCCAGGCCCCACCGGAGTTGGACAGGAAGTTCGCCATCAGCTGGCCCGTCACGATGGCCGCGGCGAGGAACGCACCGAGGGCGAGGTAGCCGATCCCGAACCCGATGATCACCGGTGTGAGCACGGCCAGCAGCGCCGGCGTCGCCAGCTCGCGCAGCGATGCCGAGGTGCAGATGTCGATGACTGCGCCGTAGTCGGGCTTCTCGGTGCGGTCCATGATCCCGGGCTTGGTGCGGAACTGCTTGCGCACCTCCTGCACGACGGTGCCGGCGGTGCGTGACACCGCACGGATGGCCAGCGACGAGAAGAGGAAGGCCACGGACCCGCCGATGAGCAGGCCGATGAAGGTCTTGGGGTCGGCCACGTTGATCTGGACGAGGCTGGCCAGTGTGCCGCTGATCTCGGCGGCCGCGACCTGGGCCGCGTCGAGGGTGCCCTTGGCGATCGTCTCGGAGAACGACGCGAACAGTGCCACGGCGGCGATGACCGCCGACCCGATGGCGAAGCCCTTGGTCACGGCCTTCGTGGTGTTGCCCACGGCGTCGAGGCTCACCATGATCCGCTCCGGCTCGCCCTCGAACTCGCCGGACATCTCCGCGATCCCGGCGGCGTTGTCGGCGACCGGTCCGAAGGTGTCCTCGGCCACGACGATGCCGGTGGTGGCCAGCATGCCGATGCCGGTGAGCGCCACGAGGTACAGGGCGAAGCCGATGTTGCCGCCGCCGAGCGCGATGGCCGTGCCGATGGCGACGGCGATGGCGATGATCGCCCAGACCGCCGACTCGAGGCCCGACGAGATGCCCTCGAGCACCGTGGTGGCGGGGCCGGTGCGGGCGGCCTTGGCGATCTCCTGGACCGGCTCGGTCTCCGTGGAGGTGAAGTACTGGGTGATCTTCGACGCCGCGAAGCCGAGGATGACGCCGGCGAGGATCGCCCCGAACACCCGCGCCCCCGGGTTGGACACCGTGGCGCCGTCGGGGTTCCCGACGTAGAAGAAGGCGACGACGCCGGCCCCGACGATGGCCAGCGCCTGGGCGATGTAGATCCCCCGGTTGATCGCCTTGAGCGCACTGGTCTCGCCGGGGCGCGCCCGCACGAGGAAGATGCCGACCATCGAGGCCAACAGGCCGATCCCCATCACGATCAAGGGGAACATGAGGCCCTTGGCGGCGTCCTCCGGGCCGAGCCCGATGCCCCGGAAGCCCGAGACGCCGAGGATGATGGAGGCGACGAGGGTGACGGCGAAGCTCTCGAAGAGGTCGGAGGCCATGCC